>NZ_JBFBIK010000024.1:9644-76328 GCF_040685555.1 Sphaerisporangium sp. NPDC088356 | reverse complement strand
CGAACCGCGAACTCATGACCCGGCTCAACACCCGATAGACACGCCGACCAGTCACCTGCACCACACCTGTTGCACCAGCTAATTCCAGCACAACAGCGGCTGACCTGCGGAAACACCGAGTTTGAGCGCCCGGCACAGTCCCTGACCCCCAGAGAAGCACCGCCACTCCGGCATTGGCCTGCACACCCCGGCCTCGGTCCATCTGGGCACCGTCGGCCAGATCCGGGCCGAGCGTGCCCGGACGCTCCAGGCCGCCTACGCCGCCAACCCCGGCCGGTTCCGCCGTAAGCCCACTCCGCCCAGCCTGCCCACAGCCGTCTGGATCAACGAGCCCTCCAAGGAGGAGACCAGCTCCGATACAGAACAAGTCGCCTAAAACGTCTCAATGCTCTTAGCAGCATCTGAACTGATCGTGGACGGCTACCGTTTGGGTGTCGGCAGGGGGAAAAGCACTCGACACCTGGTCTACCAGGGCTACGTGAACTACCTGGGTACGCCTGACCTCGGCGGCTTTCACACCGCTAGAGCTCGCCGGCTCTATGAGGACATGGAATGGGTTCACCCCATGAACCGCTTTAGAGGCCGATCCTAGGAAGCGTTGTCGTCAAGGACAAACAAGAACGCCCCGCGCATAGTCTGCACGGGGCGTTTTGGCTGTTCAGGTGGTGTGGTCAGGGGCGGGGTCGAACCGCCGACCTTCCGCTTTTCAGGCGGACGCTCGTACCGACTGAGCTACCTGACCCGGTGGTGATGAGTCATCCACCAGAGCGGTCCTGACGGGACTTGAACCCGCGACCTCCACCTTGACAGGGTGGCGAGCACTCCAAACTGCTCTACAGGACCTTGCTTGCCGGGAGCTTGTGACTCTCGGCCCTTTGCGCTCGCTTAGCCTACCAGCTCTCCGGAGATCTTTGACCTCCGGTCTTACTGGTGAGCGTCAGCTCACACGTGCCCCCAACGGGATTCGAACCCGTGCCGCCGCCTTGAAAGGGCGGTGTCCTAGGCCGCTAGACGATGGGGGCTCAGGGCTCTCACCCTGGTTCCGTGACGCCTTCCGTCGGAGACCTCTGAAGCATAGGGGACGTGGGCCCTCGATGCCAAAGTGGTCATCGCCGGAATGGCGACTCGGTGCCAGAGTCCTCTCCCGTTGGCGACGAGGTCGGAACCGGCTCCGGAGAAATTGTACGGCCAGGCTCGCTCTCCACGTGACGCTGGATCTGGACCCATTGCTCCCCAAGGCCCCCAAGCGTCACGTCGTCCCAGGCCTGAAGGCGGTGGGAGGTCATGTCGAAGTAGAGCACCGAGGCCTGGATCGGCGTGGGCTCGTCGTGTTCGAGGCCCCGCAGGCCCGCACCACCGGTGGATCCCTGGATCATGAGCCGGGTACCCGAGGGAAGCATCTCGGTCGACCGCTCGTGGACATGGCCGGCCAGGACCAGTGGTGAGGCTCCGCCGAACGCCCGTCCGACTGTGGGATCGTGAACCGCGACGACGTCGACAGGGATCTTCTTGCCACCCGGATCTCCAGAACTGCCCGAACCCGCCGCATTCGTCTTGCTGTTCGTCAGCTTGGACGACGGGGATGGGGATGTCTCAGGTGCGGGCTTCGAGGCGGCCGACTTCTCGTCGCCCTCCGCGGGCGCCAGACGGGCGGCGTGAGCGCGTCCGAGATCCAGCAGCATCTGGGCGTCGGATTTGACGTCGACGGTCTTGTCGGGGGTGAACCGCGGGTCACCGAGGCCGTAGATCCGCAGGCCCTCTACGGTCTTCTCAGCGCCGTCCAGGACGATCGCGTTCTTCTGCCGGGCGACCGCCCGCTGAGTGGCGATCGAGTCGTGGTTTCCACGGACGTACACGTACGGAACCCCGAGCGTGCCGATCTCCTCGACGAACTTGTTCTCCGCCTTCGTCCCGTGGTCGGCGATGTCACCGGTGTCCAGGACCATATTGATCTTGAATTGATCCTTCAGCGAGCGGATCATGTTCCAGGCGACCGGATTGAGGTGGATGTCCGAGACGTGCAGGACTCGCAAGGTGTTCGGATCCGGCGAGTACACCGGGAGCGTGGTCCCGGCGTGGTAGAGCTGGGAGACGTTGGTGACCAGCTTCGCGAGCTGGCCTCGGTACTCCGAGAAGCGCGAGACGATCGACTCGGCGCTGCCGATGAGCGAGGGCACACCGGTGAGCAGGCCGGTGTACCGGGGCTCCGCGATGGATCGGGGATTGAAGGTCATCACCGACAGCACTCCCACCAGGGCCACCGCCGTGAAACTGCTCAGGCCCGTCCATAGTGCCCATCGCCATCTACGGAAGACGATGAGGCCGGTCAGAAGCCCGCCGGCGACCGCGAACACCACTGCTCTGATGACGAGCTCTCGCAGGCCCGCCTGGAGGTCGGCCTCGATGAGGTCGGGCAGGGTCTCGGCCCAACGAGGACTCTCCAGTAGTTGCTGGGCGACATCCGCATGAATGCCGTCCAGGCTGAGGCTCAGTTGTAAGGGCCCGTGATGTGAGTCGAACCTCAGGGTGCCGAGAGGTCGTACGTCCACAACCGTCTGGCCGCCCCAAGACGGTTGCAGGCTCATCCCGATCTGCGCGGGGCCCACAGTGGTGCTCACATGGGCGCCTATGGCGATCCCCAGCCAGGCTCCGGCCACCGCGACGATGCCGATCAGCAGGACGTTTGCCGTCCGGCGTACGGCACGTCGCTCGTTCAGCCGCCGGCCGGCTTCCCTCAAGCGCATGAAATTCATCGTCGTCTTGCCTACCCGAAAACACGGCCTCACTCATAGCAGCCACGAGTCATGCTCCGTGTCGGTGATAGTCAAGAAGGTTCTGCTCGGCCCCGGCGGCCCGTACCCCGCCGCTGACCGTACGCGCTACCGCGCCGTCGCGTAGCGGTGACACGATTGAACGGTGATCGAGGTTTCGCGGGAGAAGTTCGAGGAGCTCGTGGCCGAGGCGCTGGACACGATCCCGCCCGAGCTGGCTCATGTGATGGAGAACGTGGTGATGGTCGTAGTGGACGATCCACCCGAGCCAGGGCTTCTCGGGCTCTATACGGGCATCCCGCTGACCGAGCGGGGCGAGTGGTACTCGGGCGTCCTCCCCGACCGGATCGAGATCTACCGGAACTCGATCTGCGGGATCTGCGAGACAGAGGACGAAGTCGTCGAGGAAGTACAGATAACCGTGGTCCACGAAATCGCCCATCATTTCGGGATCGATGATGACCGTCTGCACGAGCTCGGCTGGTAGGCAGGCACGGCGCGCCGACGCCGTACTCCTCTGTGACAGCCTGCCGACCTGGCGGGACTCCTCTGGACATAGCACCTGATAACGGCCTCGCGCTGGGATCCGTACGGCCACGAGGGTTGCGCAACCGCGCCCGGAGTCGGCACCGTAGGTGACATACTGAACACGGTCTGTCAGGAACGGCTCAGCGAGCGCAGCGGAGACATATGGCGGTCACGAGGCCAGGCCGGCTGCCCGGGCGGCACCGCCGCTCGCCGGAAAGCCAAGCGACGTACACCGAGGTAATCGCCATCGGCGAGTTCCGTGCGCTGTGGGTCGGTCAGTGCCTTTCCTTACTCGGCGACCAGCTTGCCCAGGTCGCGCTGGCTCTGCTCGTCTTCGAAAGGACCCGTTCCCCGCTCGCCACCGCCGCCGTCTACGCGCTGACCTATCTCCCGCCGATCCTCGGCGGTCCGCTGCTCGCGGGGCTCGCCGACCGGTACGCGCGGCGCCAGATCATGATCGTCTGTGACCTCACGCGGGCGGTTCTGGTCGGCCTGATGGCCGTGCCCACCATGCCGTTCCCTGTGCTGTGCGCCCTGGTCTTCTGCGTGGTGCTGCTCAGCTCGCCCTTCACGGCCGCCCGGGCGGCGCTGCTGCCGGAGATCCTCGAAGGTGATCGGTACGTCGCGGGCTCCGCGCTGCAGAACATGACCAACCAGGGTGTGCAGATGCTGGGCTTCGCCGCCGGGGCGGGGGTGATCGCGGCCATTGGCGCTCATCGTGGCCTCGCGCTTGACGCGCTGACCTTCGTGGCCTCGGCGCTGATCCTCGCGGCCGGCGTGCGGCGGCGGCCCGCGCCTGACTCTCAGGACGATGGTCACACGTCCATGTGGGGCATGACCAAGGCCGGGGCCCGGCTCGTCTTCGGCGACAGACGGCTGCGCACGCTCGTCCTGTTCGCCTGGCTCTGCGGCTTCTACGTACTTCCCGAGGGCATCGCCGTGCCGTACGCCGCGACGCTCAGCGACGATCCGAGAGGCGTCACGCTGATCACGGGGCTGCTCATGGCCGCCATGCCGACGGGGACTGTGCTGGGGGCCTTCGCGTTCAGCCGCTTCGTGGCGCCGACCGGGCGCCTGCATGCCATGGGATGGATGGCGATGCTCAGCTGCGCTCCCCTCATCGGGTGCGCGATACGGCCTCCGCTGGCCGTCGTGCTGGCCCTGTGGATTCTCGCCGGGGTGGGCGGGGCGTACCAGCTCGCGGCGAACGCCGCGTTCGTGCAGTGTGTTCCGGCCAACCGCCGGGGCCAGGCCTTCGGGCTGGTGCAGTCGGGATTGCTCGCGGCACAGGGCATCGGGATCCTCATCGGCGGTGCCGCCGCGCAAGCACTCGGCCCAGAGCCGGTGGTCGCCCTTGCCGGAGCGGCGGGGCTGTCCGTGGCCGCGCTACTGGCCATGCTCTGGACCGAGTCTCGTACCGAGATAATCACCAAGGTCCGCACCCAGGTGACCTAGGCGTTGGTGGGGGGCTCGTCCACCGGCGACTGCGGCCGGCTCGTCGGCGACTGCTGGGGGGCCGGAGCGGAGTAGGGAGCCTGGTCCGCGTACGGGGGCTGGTCGGCGTAGGCGGGCCTGTCGGCGTACGGGGGCTGGTCGGCGTTCTGGGGCCGCGACGGCTGCTGCCAGTAGGAGGAGCCCTGCTGCCAGGTGGTCCCTGAGCCGCTCTTCTGCTTGTTGATCAGGTCCTGGACGATCGAGGTGTTCTTGCCCTCTTCGGGGATCAGCAGCCACGCGACGGCGTAGATGCCGATGCCGAGGCCGCCGAAGAAGGTGGCGACGGCGAGGCCGAGCCGGATGATGTTGGCGTCGATGCCGACGAACTCGGCGGCACCCGAGCACACGCCGGCGACGATCCTGCCTTCGCGGGTGCGGCGGAGTTCCTTGGTGGTGGAGTGGCCCTGAATGTTCATCTCGTTCATGGCTTCAGACTGCCCTGGGGGGCCTCGTTCGCACATCGGGATTCCCCCTGGCCCGACCCTGGTGACCCCCTGAAGCCTGCTAACGTTCAAGGAACCGCTTGGGCCTCACCCTGACAGGGAACCACGTCGGGTGAAGGCCGCGTCGCCCGACTCCAGACCGTATCGAAACGGGCTAGAGGGGAAGGCAGTCGCGCAGGGGGCGGTACGCTCAGTACCCTGCAATCTAGCTGGGCCGCTAGCTCAATGGCAGAGCTGCGGACTTTTAATCCGTAGGTTCAGGGTTCGAGTCCCTGGCGGCCCACCAGCCAAAACACCTGTTTGTGGATCTTGGCGTCGCCTGCCACTACAGCCACTTACTACAGCCAAGAGGGTCGGACTCCCGATCCGGGGAGGCCGACCCTCGTTCTCGTTTCATCACCCGAACAGCTTCTTGGCCACCGCATCGACGGCCGCCCGCTCCACCTCGGGCAGCACATGCGCGTACGTGTTCATGGTGAGCCCGATCTGACTGTGCCCTAGCGTCTTCATCACCGTCCTGGGCGAGGCCCCGCAGGCGATCAGGAACGACGCGCAGGCGTGGCGGAGGTCATGCAGCCGCAACCAGTCAAGGCGACAGCGCTCCGCGCCGCCGCACGGCCCGCCGCCCGCCGCACGCAGCGCTCGCCGTACCAAGCCTCACCCGCCGACCAGGGACGCGCCGTCGCCGGCCCCGCCACTGCGTCCACACAGAGGACAGCTCGGGCCCAGCCCCTAGGCTCCCTTGATCTTCTGACAAGATCAAGGGATGCTGCGACTCACCGATTTCATCATCGACTGCCCGGACACGATGAAGCTGGCGGCCTTCTACCCCGAGGTGACGGGCCGTCCGATCAAGGAAAGCAGCCACGAGAACTGGGCTGGCATCAAGTTCGGCGAGGTCGAGCTGGCCTTCATCCGGGTGGACGACTACCGCGCTCCGCAGTGGCCCGACAGCGAGCACCCCAAGCAGTTCCACCTCGACTTCGAGGTGGACGAGATCGAGTCCGAGCAGCGCCGCGTCCTCGACCTCGGCGCGAAGCTGCAGCAGGACTTCATCGGCCCCGACGGCTACGGCTGGCGAGTCTACACCGACCCGATTGGCCACCCCTTCTGCCTGTGCCGCAACAAGGGCGTCATCTGGACCGACCAGGGCCTGATCTGACCCAAGCGTGACTAGCTACGGGTCAGCCACCGCACCCATACAGGTCGCGATCGCGCTGTGGCTGATCACCGAACCGGTTGACGGCGATCGAAGGTCGGGGCTTCATTCGTCAGCCCGGTCCACCGTCTCGGAGGGCGCGGAGGGTGCACAGGCCGAGGGGACCGGGGCCACTGGGCACGAGACGGAGAGGCCGAATCTCAGGTACATCCGTACTAGTTGACCCCCTCTTGGCCTTTGGACAGTCGTTCGCACCCGTGCCGGAAGCGCTGCCGCTTGATCTGCCAGAAGACGCGGATAACGCCCTTCTCCAGGTCGACGTACTTCCGCCGCCGCCCGAGAGCTTCACGCTGCCGAAGACCCAGAGCAAGCGCTACAGACCACCGCGTGCCGTTCCTCTGGTCTTTGGCACTCTCCAACCGACTTGACACGCCCCGCCCGTCGGATGTCTCAGCCCCGGCCCACCGGGGAACCGGTTGCTGTCCTGCCTGCCGCTGATGCCCTGCGGTACATCGTGAAGGTGCCGGACGTGACGAGAGATCAGGACAGGGTGTCCTTGATCTTGATCTGGCCGTCGTCGATCACGAACTTCTGGTTGGTGTTGTTGCTGTCGCACTGCCACAGGTACACCTTGGTGCCGTTGCCGCGGCCGTTGGTGGCGTCCAGGCATAGGCGGTTGCCCGAGTGGAGGGTGGATTTGAGGATGATCGCGCCTCTCCGAATGACCCAGAGCTGGTTAGCGTTTCCCAGGCACTGCCACTGGTAGACCCGGGTGCCGTTGGTGCGGCCGTTGGAGGAGTCGAGGCACATCACCTGGCTCTTGCCGATGGTGTCTTCCACCTTGATGAGGCCGTCCTCGATGACGAACTTCTGGTTGGTGTTGTTGCTGTCGCACTGCCACTGGTACATCAGGGTGCCGTTGCCACGGTTGTTGCTGACGTCGACGCACATTGGGGGCCCGGCCGGGGCGGTGCGGCCGGCGGGCTGTCGAGCGGAGGCCACGGCGGGCAGGGTGGTGACCGCGCCTACTGCGGCAGAGATGACGGCGACGGCTAGCAGACGGCGAGCAAGCATAGTTGCCTCCCAGGAGAGTTGATCAAGACTCAAGCACCATGTCATGACCTGCAGTCATTGATCAATCACTCCGTGTATACGCCTTCTGCGCGTCGGAATGTGATGCCAGCCAGAGACACGAAGCTGTGACGGTTGTCGGGCATCCGGGTTGCAGTTCGGGTTGCAGTTCAGGGTGATCCAGGACCGTTCAGAGCGGGCCCCATAAACCCGCTGACCTGCATTGAACTGCCTGGAACCATGATCGTCCGAGCTTTGATCCGTAGGTTCGGGGGTTCTAGTCCCTGGCGGCCCACCAGCGAAAACACCCTTGGACTGACCTTCATCCGAGGGTGTTTGCTAACACTTCTGCTAACGGCGGCCTACGGGGCCGGCTTCAGCGCTTGAGCGAAGACATCGGCCGCCGACGCTTCTGCCGTCCGGTACACCGTCAGCGTGATCACGGGGTCGGCATGGCCGAGCCGAGCGGCGACCACGTGCCCCAGCGCGCCTGCGAGGAGAAGCGTGGTCGCGTGGATGTGACGAAGGTCGTGCAGCTGAGCGAACGGGAGCGGTACCGCGGGCGCCTGTCCCTTGGCTTCCGGTCGCACCATTTGTAGAAGCAGGCCTGCGACACGCCCAAGGCTCGGCAGGTCAGCACACGTGGGGGATGTCGTGATCGGGCTTCTGGGAAGCGATGAAGGCCGCCACGCTCACCGGCCCGTCGCCTCCTTCACCCAGAGGACCACCGAACGGCTTGTATGGCGCTGGGCCTGCACCCTCATGACGGTGCAGGCCCAGCGCGGTGGTGTCACTTAGGTGATACCAGGGTCAGTTCATTTGATGACTGCGAGGGCGTGGACGACACCAGCGCCGAAGAAGCTGTTGTCGTCGACGGTGCCGGTGCAGGACGCGGTGTTCTGCGGGCACGGCTTGGATTCGGCCCGCGCCTTGAGCTCGCTGATCATCTGGGCCGGCGACCAGGACGGGTGCGCCGACTTCATCTGTGCCATGACGCCGGCGACGTGTGGGCTGGCCATCGACGTACCGCTCTTGGTGCCGTAGCCGTCGGCCCCCGTCCGGGTGTTCCACGTTGTCGAGTAGATCGACGAGCCGGGAGCCGCGACGTCGATCTTGCCGAGGCCGTAGTTGGAGAAGGACGACCGGACGCTGTCCAGTGTGGTGCCCACGCGCTGCAGGGACGCGACCGTCACGACACCGTCGAGCTCAGCCGGAATGTCGTTGCAGCGGTTGTTGATCGTGCGCACGGTCGGCTTCGGCGCGTCGTTGGGGCTGCCCGTGTCCACGGTCTTGTTGGCCATGTCGTAGTTGGAGTTGCCCGCCGCAGCGACGTTGACGACGCCCTGCTTGGTGGCCCACCCCACGTAGCCGCAGGTCAACAGACCTAGGCGACTGTGATCGCAATCGCCTTCCTGAAGCGGATGCCTCTGGCTCAGGGCGCGCTGTCAAGACGGTCCTGTCGCGCGGGGCTGGACAAGCGGGTGTATCACGTTGGGCCTGTTGGTGATGACGCCGTCCACCTGGTCGGAGATGAGGCGGCGCATGATGTCGGGGTCGTCCACGGTGTAGGCGAAGAGCTTCATGTGGTGACGATGGACGCCTTGGACGTACTCCGAGGTGAGCCGCTTGTACGGCGTGTCGATGTAGCCGGCGAACTTGGCGAGTTCCGGGATCTGGGCGGGGGTCGGCGTGCCGAGCAGGCCGATGGACGCTTCCGGCATTTCCTGGTGGAGCTTTCGCATCGAGTCCCAGTTGAATGACTGCACGACGAGCCGGCCGGGGCGCAGCCATGAGGGGTTCTGCCGCAGCTCGCGGGCGACGCGGGCCTCGATGCCCGGGGAGAGCGTGGGCGACTTGATCTCCAGCAGCAGGCCGAGCCGGTTTCCGTCCATCGCGTGCAGCGTTTCCGCGAGCGTGGGCACCCGTTCACCGCTGTATTTCCGGGCGAACCAGGAGCCCGCGTCCAGCTTCTGGATCTCGGCGAGGGTGAGGTCGCCGACCCGCCAGGGCGCCCGGTCTGGGAAGACCCTTGCGACGTTGGTGGTACGGGTGAGCGTCTTGTCGTGCATGACGACCAACTGGTGGTCCTTGGTCTCCCGGATGTCGAGCTCGAACATGTCGGCATGCTGCTGTTCCGCCAGCTTGAAGGCGGCGATGGTGTTCTCCGGGGCCTGCGCGGACGCCCCCCGGTGAGCGACATTGATGATCGTGGCCGTCGGTGCGGCGGTCGCAGTGGGGACGGCCGCTGTCAGGGCCACCAGCGTGGACGTGAGGGTGAGGCCGAGTCGTCGCAACATGGGTCTCCTCAGGCTTAGTCAGACACCTTCGCCCAAATCTGACATTTATCCGCGACGAATAGTTGACGCATGAGTAACCCATGAATGCCGCATAAATGAGGATTTGATCTGCGGCTGGGAATCAGGAACCGCCGTAGCACGGGCAGTAGCTACCGGACACTCGTTTCTGGGTAAGCGGGCCACGAGCACGTACGTGCGGCAGCATTCGACCTGGCGGACACCAACGGAAGTCGATCAAGGAAGGGTGCGCTCTGAGCAGCCCCGCGAGGCAGTGCTTCGCAGGGCTGCCGTTGTCCATCGGGGCTAGCCGCCGATGCGGCTACTCATCGGAGCCGCCGTTGCAATACTGCTGCTCCCACCTCGCGGTCCTGTAGTCGTAGCAGTAGTAGCAGCCGTCATCTCTCCACTTGCACAGGCCGGGATTGGGCTGGGCCGAGGAGCAGATGTTCGGCGCGGAGGCCTGCGCGGTGCCGGTGACGGTTCCGGTGACGAGGATCGTGGACGCCGCCAGCACGACGGCGAAGAGCAAACGCTTGAGCATCAGAGATCACTCCCTGAGGTGAGGCCGAACCCCCGATTGACGGGGATGACGAGCGTCGGATCCGGGTCCCGGGATACGCCGATGCGGCGCTGACATCCCTCAGACTAATCGCGGCATCACACGAAATCTCCCAGCCAGCGGCAAAACATTATTTTTGCCACATAACTCCATAAATGGGATCATCCTCATTTATCATATAAATGCGGCATTGTATCCCAGCTAGCCGCTGCGGGCCTTCGAGCCGAAGAGTCGTACCGCCGACGGCAGCTTGGATGGCACTTCCCTGCGGGTTTCAATGCGGTGCCACAGGGACGGAAAATGACAGGCAAGGAAATTGGCAACGCGGACTCCCGGGAAGAGCGACGCGAAACCGCTTCCACGCCGTTGTCTCACCCCTCTCAGCCGAGCAGGAGCAGCCTCGCGGCCGTCGGGCGTCGTGAACGCGAGCGTCCTTTCACCCTCGCGGCGTGCCGAGTCCCTGCCGCTCCGTCACGCCATTCTGACCCCGCCATTGACAGCGGGACCGGCTGATCGTAACCTCAGCGCGAGCCTACTGTTAGTAAACTTTCTTAAAGAAAGGACCTTTCGGTGGCCCGTCCCACCATGGCAAGGAGGCGGGTCGCCCGTCGGCACGTACGCATGGCAGGCCACGGCACCGGCGGCCATCACCACTCTCGGCACCAGTCACCCCCACCGCTGAAGGATCCCTGTGCCCAGACATTTCGTGAAACGCTCCCTCGCCGTACTCTTCGGCGTCACCGTCGCGGCCTCCATCGGCTTCGCCGTCAGCCCTGCCGGCGGCGCCGTCACCAAGCAGGCCGCCGCCGCCCCGTTCAAGGTTCTCGCCTTCTACAACGGCACCTGGGACGCCGCGCACATCGACTTCGACAAAGAGGCCAGGGAATGGTTCCCCACGGCCGGCGCCCAGTACGGCTTCACCTGGGAGGCGACGACCGACTGGAGCCGCCTCAGCGCCGCGGGCCTGTCGCAGTACAAGGTCATCATGTTCCTGGACGACGCCCCGCCCGCGAGCCAGCGCGCCGCGTTCCAGACGTACATGCAGAACGGCGGAGCCTGGATGGGCTTCCATGTCAGCGCGTTCACCACTGACCCCAACTCATGGAGCTGGTACTACAACACCCTCCTGGGCTCGGGCGCGTTCCAGACGAACACCTGGGGACCGACCGCCGAGACCCTGAAGATCGAGGATCGCGGCCACCCGTCCACGGCGGGACTGCCGGCGACCATCCAGTCCTCGGTGAGCGAGTGGTACTCGTGGAGCCGCGACCTGCGACAGAACCCCGACATCGACATCCTGGCGTCGATCGACGCCTCCAGCTTCCCGGTCGGCACCGACCCGAACCAGCAGTGGCGCAGCGGCTTCTACCCGGTCATGTGGACGAACACCAAGTACAAGATGCTGTACGCCAACTTCGGCCACAACGGGATGAACTACTCCACGAACACACGTACGTCGTCGACCTTCGCGAGCGCCCAGCAGAACCAGTGGCTGATCAACGGCCTGCTCTGGCTGGCCGACGCGGGCGGCACCACACCTCCCACGACAGAACCGATCTCCCCGACGACGTGGTACTCCGTCGTCAACAAGGGCAGCGGCAAGTGCGTCGACGCCCGCGCGGCTGGCACGACCAACGGAACCGCGATCCAGCAGTACACCTGCAACGTGACCAACGCTCAGCAGTACCAGTTCGCGCCGACGAGCGGGAGTTTCGTCCGCGTCAACAACCGCGGCAACAGCGCCCAGGCGCTCGACGTGACCAACGTGTCGACCGCCGACAACGCCCCGATCCAGACCTGGACGTACGGTGGCGGCAACAACCAGCAGTGGCAGCCGGTGTCCGAGGGTGGTGGCTACTACCACTTCGTCAACCGCAACAGCGGCAAGTGCCTCGACGTCCCCGCCGCCTCGACCGCCAATGGGGTCCAACTCGTCCAGTACACGTGCAACGGCACGGCCGCCCAGTCCTACCGGCTGGTCGCACAGAGCTGAGGCGGCGTCCGTGAACCGGAGTGGTTCCGAGGCGCGGGAGCCTCGGGGCATCACGACGACCGAACTGCGGGAGAACGCGGTCATCATCGACAAGGACCAAACGACGACATCAACGACGAAGACCTCGAAGACGGCCCGCTGAAGCCGTTCATCGATGAGCTTCGGCGTGGCGGTCATCTGGAGACGGCCCCGGGTGGTTGACAGAGATCAGCAGTGCTGATGGACGGGCTGTCATGTTCCCGGGGGAAAGGCCTCCGGGAGGCGGCCGGAGGCCTCGGAGCCTCGCAGTAGGCGGTCCTCCAGTTGCGTCTCGGCCGCCATGCGGGCCGCGAGCCCGTCCAGCGTGGCCGCGCACCGCACGTTGCAGAGCCCGCGTTGGAGGAGTTCGCGAGAGATGCCGTGACGGCGCACGGCGTACCACCCGCCGCCGACCGCGTCGGAGACCAGCCAGTGCCTGCCGTACTTCGCCCGCAGCTCCGCCAGCGTCACCGGCATGGTCTGTCACCCACGCGGACAGTTGACGGGAATACCGGAAGCCGCCCATTCCAGGCGGCTAAAGCCGACGATCGGCTCGGGGGGATGGCCACACGCCAAGGTTAGGGAACTTGACGTGGTCATTCAATTACAGCTAGTAGTTACGGCCGTGAGTGGCCAATGCGAGCGAGGTTTCCACACCCCGATGTGGCGGGCCGGTCGTCGCTCGATCACGCTGTACGCATGAACGCGAACGAGCTGACGGCGACGCGGAGGTCCCTCCACGCGGTCGCAGAGTTGATCATGGCGGGGCCGCAGTACCGGCAGAGCGGGACAATCCGTCTCCGGGTCACGCCGGGAGGGTTCGCGACGGTCACCGATCCGGACCTGCGCGTCGATGGGAACGAGCTGGTGGTGGGAAGCGAACGCCTGCCGCTGGACGGGAGATCCTTCGATGATCTGGGCAGGGAGACCGGTGCGGGTGCCGGCGCCCCGGAGAATCTGTACACCGACGGCTCGGGGGCTTCGCTGGACGACATCCTGACCGTGGACGCCGCCGCCGCCGAGCACCTGGAGAAGAGCCTGGCCCTGGGCGATCAGGCGTTGCGCGCGTTCGCCCCCGAGGCCACGCCAGTGCTGTGGCCCGAGCATTTCGACCTCGGCATAACGCTCGACAAGGTCGGCTATGGCGTCTCGCCGGGTGACGGCTACCTCGATGTCCCCTATGCCTATGTCAGCCCGTGGGAGCCGGGGAGCGGTGACTTCTGGAACGCGCCCTTCGGCGCGGCGCGCCCCCTCAGCGACCTTCCTGACCTTCAGGCCTTCTTCGCGGAAGGCAGGGAACGCGCGACCTGAGCGGTCCGACGGCACCCTCGGCCACCACAATTGGGTCATGAGCCAATGGCAGGAGACTCGTGAGCGGGTGCGCGAGTTCGCCCTCGGCCTCCCGGGGGCCTACGAGGACTTCCCGTGGGGCGAGAGCGTCGTCAAGGTCAACAAGAAGATCTTCGTCTTCCTGGGGCCGGACGAGGAGACCGACAAGTGGGAGCCCAGGTTCTCCGTGAAGCTGCGCGAGTCGAACGGGCACGCGCTCAACCTGCCGGGTGCCACCCCCACGGGGCACGGCCTCGGCAGGGCAGGGTGGGTCACGGTCCCGTTCTCCGACGACGTGCCGGACGCCGTCCTGGCGTGCGACTGGGTGGAGGAGCAGCGCGGCGCCGGCGAACGCCGTCGTCCACAACGACGGCCGTCCTGTGGACGAGGTCGCCCGCGAGGTACTCGACCTGTGGACAGCGGGTTCAGTAGTCGACGGCCGCGTCGATGATCCAGTCGGCGAGATAGCGGGCGAAGGACGCGCGCACCAGCACCCAGAACTCGTCGTCCTCGCGGGCGACCAGTACGACCTGTGCCCGCGCCAGCATGGTCTGGGCACAGCTGCCCGGCCTGAACACCGACGGGTGCAGGTCGAGGGAGCATCCGTGCGCCAGCAGATCACGCGCGCCCGGCCCTGCCACCAGGAGGGTCGTCCGCTGTGCCGAGACGTCGGTCACGGCCACGTCCTCCGAGCGGGGAAGGTCGAGATCTCCGATGGCCAGCCACTCGTCGGGGCCGAGCCACAGCACGTCGGTCTCCCCCGAACGCAGCCACGTCCCCGGCTCGACCGGCAGCCGCAGCCCGAAGGAGGGCGGGACCCGGGCGGGGTCGACGCGCACGTTGGTCTGCCGCAGGAACGGGATCTCCCGCACGCGGACCCGAGCGTCCGACACGCCCTGGAACCCGGCCAGCGGACTCACGCGCTCGACCATCTCCCGATGCCCGGCACGTGGGTTCACCCGGTCAGGGGTCGCTGCGTCAGGGGTCGCTGGGTCAGCCATCGCGGCGGGCTCCCTCGGGGTCGTAGAGGACGTGGTGGGTGACCGTCACCGGGATCAGGCGGTCGCCGACCGGCGCGTACAGGCGCTCGCCGATCCGGTCCCTGCCGCCGCTCACGAGGGCGAGCGCGAAGGTGCGGCCCAGCGCCGCGCTGCGGTAGCTGGAGGTCACATGGCCGAGCATGGGCACAGGGGGCTCAGGAAGCCGGTCGAAGGCGACGAGCTGCGTGCCCTCGGGGAGGAGCGTGCCGGGATCCTCGGGCACCAGCCCCACCAGGTGCCGGCGGTCGGGCCGTACGGCGTCGGGACGGGCGAACGACCGCCTGCCGATGAAGTCCGCCTTCTTCTTGGACACGACCCAGTCCATGCCGAGGTCGGCGGGCGTCACCGTGCCGTCGGTGTCCTGGCCGACGATGGGATACCCCTTCTCGGCCCGCAGGACGTGCATGGTCTCGGTGCCGTACGGCGTGACCGCGCCGGTCGCTTGGATCGCCTCCCACAGCGCCGGGCCGTACCACCAGCTGACGTTGATCTCGTAGGCCAGCTCGCCGGAGAAGCTGATCCGGCAGACGCGTGCCTCGATGCCCGCGACCTCGGTGTCCCGCCAGGTCATGAACGGGAAGCTTTCTGTGTCCACCGCGAGGTCCGGGGCGAGCCCGGCCAGCACGTCACGCGAGCCGGGCCCGGCCAGCGCGACGGTCGCCCACTGCTCGGTGACCGAGGTGCAACGGACCCGCAGGCCGGGCCACTCGGTCTGCAGCCATTCCTCCATCCAGTCGAGTACGGCCGCCGCGTTGCCCGTGGTGGTGGTCACCAGGAAGCGGTCGGGGGCGAGGCGGATGACGGTGCCGTCGTCGAACACCATGCCGTCCGGCCGGCACATCACCCCGTACCGGATCGCGCCCACCTTGAGCGTGCTCATCATGTTCGTGTAGAGCCGGTCGAGCAGCTCGGCCGAGTCGGGGCCCTGGACGTCGATCTTCCCGAGGGTGGAGGCGTCCATGGCGCCCGTGGCCTGCCGTACGGCCCGGCACTCGCGCAGCACCGCGGCCGTCATGTCCTCGCCGGGCCGCGGGTAGTACCAGGCCCGTTTCCACTGCCCTACGTTCTCGAAGAGGGCGCCGTGGGACACGTGCCAGTCGTGGATGGCGGTGACCCGTACGGGATCGTGCAGCGCGCCCCGGTCGCGTCCCGCGAGGGTCGCGAAGGACACCGGGACGTACGGCGCGCGGAACGTGGTCGTGCCGAGCTCCGCGACGCCGACCCCGAGCATCCCGGCGATGACCGCGCTGGTCAGCGTGCCGGAGGTCTTGCCCTGATCGTGCGCCGTGCCGGCGGTCGTGTAGCGCTTGACGTGCTCGGCCGATCGCAGCCCCGCGCCGGTGGCCCGCTGGAGGTCGGCCACGGTGACGTCTCGTTGCAGGTCCACGAAGTGGCCGGAGTAGTCACCGGAGGGGACCAGCCACAGGTGCTCCGCCCCCACCACCCGTAGGGGATAGGAGGGCAGCGGGGAGCCGGATCCGGCCGCCTCGCCGTCGGCCAGGCATCCGGCCGGCGTGAAAACCCCCCGGGCCGAACCCACCACCTCCACGGCCTGCGAGAACCGGCCGGCCGGGACGGCCCGACCGGCCTGTCCGGGCGGGGTGGTGAGCGCCGGGACGAACGTTGTCAGCGCCTCGTCGTAGCGGAGTTCGCCACCGGACTGGCTGAACAGGTGGACCACGGGGTTCCAGCCGCCGGAGACGAGCAGCAGGTCGGCCTCGACCTCACGCCCCCCGACGTGGACGGCCCGTACGCCCTGGTCGTCCGGGCCGCCGACGACACCGGTGACGAGCCGGCCCTCCCGGGCGTCGGCGATCTCCGCGATCTCCACGCCCGCCTCCGCCAGGTCGCGGGCCGCGTCGTACGCGCTGTCGCCCGTGGTGAAGACCACCGCCCGTCGCCCCGGCAGCACGCCGTACCGGTTCACGTACGCGCGCGCGGCCGAGGCCAGCATGACGCCCGGCAGGTCGTTGCCGCTGAAGGCGATCGGCCGCTCGTGCGCGCCCGTCGCGAGGACGACCCTGCGGGCGCGGATCCGCCAGACCCGCTCCCGCGTCACGGCGTCCTCGCCGCGGCGCTCCACGGCCACCAGATAGTTGTGGTCGTAGTACCCGACGACGCTCGTACGGAACAGAACACGCACATCAGGAAAAGTCGTGAGATGGGCGGCCGTGTCGCGTGCCCATTCGGCGCCGGGCCGGCCGTCCACCGTCTCGGCGGTGTCCGGCAGGCTGCCCCCGGGCTGGAAACGGTCGTCGGCGAGGATCACCCGGGCCCCGGTGCGGGCGGCGGTCAGCGCCGCCATCAGCCCCGCGGGACCCGCTCCGACCACCAGGACGTCGCAGTGCGCGTGCGTGGCGTCGTAGCGCGCCGGGTCGGGCTCGGGGGACAGCCTTCCCCGTCCGGCCAGGCCGGTGGCGGCCAGCGCCTCGTACAGCGGGATCGTGGTGGCCTGCACCATGGGCTCGGGGAAGGGCTTTTCGATCTGGACCACGGCGTTCGGCTCCTCGGTCCACGCGCCGAAGATCCCGCGAGGGCGGCCGAGCGTGACGCTGCTCCCGACCTTCCGCACGCCATTGGCGAGCAGGGCGGCGGCCAGCGTGTCCCCCCGGTACCCCTCGTAGGGCCTGCCGTCGAAGGTGAACCGCAGCACCTCGCCCTCGTGACCGGCCCGGCGGCGCGTCATCGCGAACCTTCGATCTCGTTGGTCACGGTGTCCCTGGTGAGGTTGAACCAGCGTCGGCAGCCGGCCGCGTGGTTCCACCGTTCGTCGAACGCGCCCTTGGGGTTGTCGCGGAAGAACAGGTAGTGCGCCCACTCCTCGTCGGTGAGGGCGCCCGGGTCCAGGGGGTACGCGACGTGCGCCTGCCCGCCGTACCGGAACTCGGCCTCGTCGCGCGGCCCGCACCACGGACAGGGGATCAGCAACATCGGTCGGGCTCCTTCAGTGGGCCACGGCGGCGGCGCCGTGCTCGTCGACGAGCGCGCCCGTGGTGAATCGTTCGAGGGTGAAGGGCGCGTTGAGCGGGTGCGGCTCGTCGTTCGCGATCGTGTGCGCGTAGCACCAGCCGACGCCCGGCGTGGCCTTGAAACCACCGGTGCCCCAGCCGCAGTTGACGTACAGGCCCTCGACCGGGGTGAGCCCGACGATCGGCGAGGCGTCCGGCGTGACGTCGACCACCCCGCCCCACGTACGCAGGACGTGCGCGCGGGCGAAGACGGGGAACAGCTCCAGCGCCGCCGCCATCTGCCGCTCGATGATGTGGAAGGCCCCTCGCTGACGGTAGGAGTTGTAGGTGTCGATGCCCGCGCCCATGACCAGCTCGCCCTTGTGCGCCTGGCTGACGTAGACGTGCACCGCGTTCGACATGACGACGGTCGGGTGCACGGGTTCGAGGAGCTCGGAGACCAGCGCCTGGAGGGGGTGGCTCTGCACCGGCAACCGCAGCCCGGCCATCCCCGCCACGACCGACGAGTGGCCGGCGGCCGACATCGCCACACGGCCCGCCGCGATGCGTCCGCGTGTAGTGTGCACAGCCAGCGCGCGGCCGTCCACGACCTCGATTCCCGTGACCTCGCAGTGCTCGATGAAGTGGACGCCCATCGCGGAGGCGGCCCTCGCGTATCCCCAGGCGACATAATCGTGCTTGGCGATGCCCGCCCGGGGCTGGTAGGTCGCGCCGAGCACCGGGTACCGGGCGTCCTGCCTGATATCGACGATCGGGCAGACCTCCTTGACCTGCGCCGGGTCGAGCCACTCGGCGTCGACGCCGTTCAGCCGGTTGGCGTTGACGCGGCGCACGCCGTCACGCACGTCCTGGAGGCCGTGGGCGAGGTTCAGCACGCCACGCTGGCTGAACTGGACGTCGTAGCCGAGGTCCTCCTCCAGCCCTTCCCAGAGCTTCAGCGCGTGCTCGTAGATGCCCGCGCTCTCGTCCCACAGGTAGTTCGACCGGATGATGGTCGTGTTGCGCGCCATGTTGCCGCCGGCCAGCCAGCCCTTCTCCAGCACGGCGACGTTGGTGATCCCGTGGTTCTTCGCCAGGTAGTAGGCCGTGGCGATGCCGTGCCCGCCGCCGCCGACGATCACGACGTCGTAGGAGCTCTCGGGCTCGGGGCTGTCCCAGAGCCGGTCCTGCCCGGTCATCGCTCTCCCCGATCCGTGGGTCATGCGCGCAGCCGCTTCATGGCGGGGTCGAACAGCGGTTCCTCCGCCACGACGGCGGCGACGCGCTCGCCGAAGTAGCCGATGTGGACCACCTGTCCGGGGGTCGACAGCCCAGCCGACAGCCAGGCGTAGGCGATGCCCTTGCCGATCGTGTAGCCGTACGCAGCGCTGGTGACGTACCCGACGCAGTCGTCACCGTCGTAGACGGGCTCCTTGCCCATCACCACGCTCGCGGGGTCGTCGATGGTCAGGCAGGTCAGGCGGCGGCTCACCGAGGCCCTGCGCTCCTCCAGCGCCGCCCTGCCGACGAAGTCGCCCTTGTCCATCTTCACGGCGAAGCCCAGCCCCGCCTCGTACGGATCGTGCTCGTAGGTCATGTCGGTGCCGAAGGAGCGGTAGCCCTTCTCCAGGCGCAGGCTGTTGAACGCCCCGCGCCCGCCCGCGACCACGTCGTACGCCTGCCCGGCCTCCCACAGCGTGTCCCACAGCTTGAGGCCCATGTCGGCGGTCGTGTAGAACTCCCAGCCCAGCTCGCCGATGTAGGACAGGCGCAGGGCCGTCACCGGCACGGAGCCGATGTAAGCCCGCTTGGCGCGGAAGTAGCGGAACCCCTCGGCCGAGAAGTCGTCCTCGGTGAGCGGGGCGACCAGGTCACGGGCGCGCGGGCCCCAGACGCCGACGCAGCAGGTGCCGGGCGTGATGTCCCGGATGGACACCGACGGGGGCCGGTGCCGGGTGAGCCAGTCGAGGTCCAGGTTGCCGTTGGCCCCGACCTGGAAAAGGTCCCGGCCCAGCCGGGCCACGGTGATGTCGCTGCGGATGCCGCCGTCCTCGTCCAGCAGCAGGCAGTACGTCACGGAACCGATGGACTTCTCCACGTCTCCGGTGGAGACGCGGGAGAGGAACGCCGCCGCGCCCGGCCCGCTGACCTCCAGCCGCTTCAACGCTGTCATGTCGTACAGCGCGACGCCCTCCCGCGACGCCTGCGCCTCCGCGCCCACGATGGGCGACCAGTAGCGCGCCGCCCAGTCGCCGGGCACGGGGATGTCCCGGCCTTCGGCCAGCCCGGCGTTGGCCCCGTACCACTGGGGGCGCTCCCAGCCCGAGGCCTCCAGGGAGAAGGCGCCGAGCTCCCGCTGGCGCGGGTGGAAGGGGCTCACGCGCAGCGGGCGGAGGTTCTCCGGCGGCTGGAGCGGATGGATGATGTCGTAGACCTCGACGAAGTTCTGGCAGTCGCGGGTCAGGACGTACTCGGGGGCGAGCTGGTGCGGCTCGAAGCGGTTCACGTCGCACTCGTGCAGGTCGAACGAGGAGCAGTGCCCGTCGACCAGCCACTCGGCCATCGCCTTGGCCACGCCCGCCGAGTGGGTCACCCACACGGCCTCGGCCACCCAGAACCCCTTGACCTCGGCGGACTGCCCGAGCAGTGGCATGTTGTCGGTGGTGAAGGAGAAGAGCCCGTTGATGCCCTCCTCGACCTTGGCGTCCCTGGCGGGGGGCAGCAGGGACCGGGTCTCGTTCCACGCGTCGGCGAAGTCGTCGGGGGTGAACGGGGTCACCGACGGCATCACCTCGGCCTCCCCCACCGAGACGATCGCCTCGGGCCGCACAGGCATCGGGCGGTGACCGTAGTAGCCGACGGCCAGCCGGTCGTACCGCTCCCGGTAATACAGGTCGGCGTCCTGGTGGCGCAGGATCGGGCGCGTCGCCTCCTCGGTCTGCCCGCTCAGCGCGGGCACCGGGCCGGTCCAGGCGAGCTGGTGAGCGAGCGGGGTCAGCGGGAGCGTCATCCCGACCATGCCGGCGACCTTCGGTCCCCAGATGCCCGCGCAGCAGACGACGAGGTCGGCGGGGATCTCCCCCTTGTCGGTGACCACGGCGGTCACCTGGTCGTCCTCGACGCGGATGTCCAGCACCTCGTGCCGGTCCAGGACGCGCACGCCCCGGTCACGGGCGAGCCGGAGCTGCGCCTCGACGGCGCGTACGGCCTTGGCGATGCCGTCGGTCGGGACGTACAGGCCGCCGAGCACGCGGCCGGGGTCGAGGAGCGAGTGGCGCTCCACGCACTCCTCTGTGGTCAGGAGTCGCGCCTCGACACCCCACGCCGTCGCCCAGCCGTGCCGCCTGCGCAGCTCCGCGAACCGCTCCGGCGTCGTGGCCACCTCAAGGCCGCCGACCTGGAGGAAGCATTCGAGCCGCATGAGCTTCTCGACGGTGTAGCGCGCCATCTCGGTCATGGTCTTGGACGGGTTCGTCTGGAAGACCAGGCCAGGCGCGTGTGTGGACGAACCGCCGGGCGCGGGGACCTCGCCCTGGTCCACCACGGTGATGTCGTCCCAGCCTCTGGCCGAGAGCTCCTCGGCGAGCGCCGCGCCCACCACACCCGCTCCGATGACGACGACCCGGGGGCCCGTCATAGCCACCTCCGTTGCGCATGATGAACCGTGGTGCGCTTGCCGCAACAAGCGTGACCCGCCGGGAAAGGGGTGTCAAGACCGCGAAGCGACAAGGACATGCGAACGCCGCGCCCGCCGAAGGGGTGCGGGCGCGGCGTCAAGGAAACGGCACGGAACAATCGGCCCGGTGCGGACGGCGCGGGGGAGACGGTCAGCTCGCGGGGAGCCAGGCCTTCACCTTGTCGGGGTTGTCGGTGACCCACTTCTTGGCGGCGTCCTCGGGCGACATCTTGTCCTCGGAGATGTACTTCGCCACGAGGTTCTGGTCGTCGTTGGTCCAGGTGAAGTTCTTGACCAGCTGGTACGCCGGGCCGGCCGCGTCGGCGAACTTCTTGCTCACGATCTTGTCCAGCTCGTACGGCGGGTAGTCGCACGCGACCTTCGCGGCGTCGGCGTCACACCCGTCGGTGTACTCGGGGAGGTTGACCTTGACCAGCTTGACCTCCGACAGGAACCACTGCGGCTCGTAGAAGTACCCGATCATCGGCTTCTTCTGGGCCTCGGCCTGGCGGAACCCTGTGATCAGTGCCGCCTCGCTGCCGGCGTAGACCACCTTGTAGTTGAGATCGAGGTTCTTGACCAGGGCCGCGTCGTTGGTGACGAACGACGGGTCGCCGTCGAGCAGTTGTCCCTTGCCACCGGACTCGGAGGTCTTGAACAGGTCGGCGTACTTGTCGAGGTTCTTCCAGTCGGTGATGTCGGGGTACTTCTCGGCCATCCACGGCGGCACGTACCAGCCGATGATGCCCTTGTTCCCGGTCGGGCCCGCCTCGACCGCGACCTTCTGGTCCTCGATGTACTTCTTCTTCAGGTCGTCGTGGCCCCAGTTCTCCACGACCGCGTCGACCTCGCCGGTCGCGAACCCCTGCCAGGCGACCTCCTCCTTGAGGTCCTTCTTCGTGACCTGGCAGCCGAGCTCCTTCTCGGCCACGTACGCGATCACCGCCGCGTTGGCCTCGTACCCGACCCAGGGGTTGATCGCGATGTTCACGGCCCCGCACGCCTTCGCCGACGGCGCCGCCGCCCCCGAGGCGGACGGGGTCTCTCCCACCTTCGCGCCACCGCACGCGGAGACGAGGAGGCCGGCGGCCGCCACGAGCACCACCGCCCGCGGCCGTGCGATCCTCGAAACTCTCACCACTTTCACCAGGGTCCTCCTGTATCGAAAGCCGCCTGCGACGGCCGATGTCCACCCGTGACGGGCCTTTTCCGAACATTCCGCTAGTGCCGCCCGTGGGCGGCGGCGTCGGCACGCCGGGCCGCGGTCTTGGTGATCGCGGCCAGCATGGTGCCGAGCACGACGATCGCGAGACCCGCCGCAAGACCCTTGCCGCGCAGTTGGAGCTGGGAGAACCCCGACACCACGTCGTAGCCGAGCGCGCCGGCGCCCACCAGGCCGCCGACCACCACCATGGCGAGCACGTAGCAGAGCCCCTGGCTCGCGGCGAGGGTGACGGCGCTGCGCGCCATCGGCACCTGCACCTTGGAGATGATCTGCCACGTGCTCGACCCGGCGGCCGTCGCGGCCTCGACCGCGCTCGCGGAGACGCCCTTGATCCCGTCGGCGACCAGCTTGGTCGCGACGGGCGCCGCGTAGAAGACGGCCGCGATGATCGCCGTGAACCGGGTGGCGCCGAACAGGCCGAGGATCGGTACGAGGTACACGAAGGCGGGCATGGTCTGGCCGGCGTCCAGCACCGGGCGTATCACCCGGTCGGCACGGTCGTCGCGGCCCATCCAGACCCCGACCACGATGCCCAGCGCCATCACCAGCACGGTGGCCACGAGCGTCGCGGCCAGCGTCACCATGCTGTCCTGCCACAGCCCGAGCACCACCAGCAGGGCGAGGCAGGCGGCGCAGACGACCGCGACCCGTACGGTGGCGAGGACCAGCGCGGTCACGGTCACCACGAGCAGCACGAGCCACCACGGCGACCCGGTCAGCACCGCCTCGAACGGGTTGAGCAGGCCGTACGTGACGAGGTTCTTGAAGCCGTTGGTGTAGGGGTACAGGTTGACCTGCGCCCACTGGCTCGCCGCGTCGGCGGCCCTGCGGACGTACGAGCCGACGTCGGTCTCGTCGGGGAACTCCGCGGCCCACACGTAGATGTGCGACAGGTAGACGAGCACGGCGGTGAGGGCCACCACCACGGCCACCTGGACGCGGCGCCAGAGCGGCCCGCGGGCGCGGCCCGCGCGGTGGGCGGTCTCGACGCGGCGGCCGGCCGCCGAGGTCACCCGGTCGAGCACGATCGCCATGATCACGATGGCGAGACCTGCGTTGAACGACGTGCCGACGTCGAGCGTCTCCAGCGCCTTGAGCACGGTCTTGCCGAGCCCCGGCGCGTCGATGAGCGCGGCGATCGTCGCCATGGACAGCGCGGCCATGATGGTCTGGTTGACCCCGACGATGATGGTCCGCTTGGCCAGCGGGAGCCGCACCTTGCTGAGGAGCTGCCACGGGGTCGACCCCAGCGACGTGCCCGCCTCCACGGTGGTCGCGGGCACCTCCCTGATCGCGTGCGCGGTGATGCGGATCGCGGGCGGAATCGCGTAGATCATCGTCGCGACGGTGGCGCTGGCCGGGCCGATGAGGAAGAAGAGGGTGAGCGGCGCGAGGTACACGAAGGTCGGCATCGTCTGCATGAAGTCGAGCACCGGGCCGACGAGGCGGTTGAACCGGTCGTTCAGCCCCGCCCAGATCCCGAGCGGGATGCCGATGGCCAGCGACAGCACGACGGCGGCCAGCGTCAGCGCCAGCGTGTCCATGCTCTCCCGCCACAGGCCGAGCAGCCCGAAGGAGACGAAGCCGGCCACGGTCAGCAGCGCGACCCTGAGGTTCCCGTACAGCCACGCGACCGCCGTGGCGATGCCGACGACGCCGAGCCACCCGATCACCGGGACCGGACGGCCGAAGGACTGCTGGCTGATCAGCGCCTGGACGAACCTCACGAACTCATCGATGAAGAGCCTGATGTAGTTCACGAAGTACAGGAAGAACGGGTTCTCGTTACGGCTGTCGTCGATGGCGTTCGCGGCCTCGCTGATCCGCTCGTGCAGAGGGGTCAGCTCGGCGCCGCCGAGCGGCAGCGTGGCCTGCCCCCGGAAGAAGGCCCACAGCAGGATCCAGGCCGCGAGGATCCCCACCAGCAGGTACGGGCGTGACCACACCGGCCGGCGCACCGCCACCGTCGCCGTCACCTGGCGCTCACCCCTCGACGTCCGGGCACGCTCATTCGGCGATCACCTCGAGGATCTCGGCGCTTCCGACGACGCCGAGCAGCTCACCGTCCGACACCACCCGCACCGGGCGGTCGGCGTGCAGGATGGTGTGGACGGCGTCCCTGATGACGACGTCGGGACCCAGCTCGGGGCCGTCCAGCGCGTCGCCGTCGCCGGGCGGCCTCATGATCCACTTGAGGGTCAGCACGTGCGAGCGGGACACCTCGCTCACGAAGTCCCGCACATAGTCGTCGGCGGGGGCGCCCACCACCTCGTCCGGCGTTCCGGTCTGGACGATCCGGCCGTCGCGCATGACCAGGATGCGGTCACCGAGCTTCAGCGCCTCACTCAGGTCGTGCGTGATGAAGATCATCGTCTTGCCCACCTCGCGGTGCAGGCGGATGACCTCGTTCTGCATGTCACGGCGGATCAGCGGGTCGAGGGCCGAGAACGGCTCGTCGAAGAACAGCACCTCGGGGTCGACCGCCAGGGCGCGGGCCAGGCCCACTCGCTGCTGCATGCCGCCCGAGAGCTGGTCGGGATAGGACTCGGCGTATCCGTCCAGCCCGACCAGGTCGAGCATCTCGGTCGCCCGCCGGTGGCGGGAGTCCTTCTTCATGCCCTGGATCTCAAGGCCGTAGGAGATGTTGTCCAGCACCCGCCGGTGCGGCAGCAGGCCGAAGTGCTGGAAGACCATCGCGAACCGGCGGCGGCGCAGCTCGCGGAGCTCCTTGTCACCGGCCTTGCGGATGTCGGTCCCGTCCAGCAGCACCTCGCCGGCGGTGGGCTCGACCAGCCGGGTCAGGCAGCGTACGAGCGTGGACTTGCCGGACCCCGACAGGCCCATCACCACGAAGACCTCGCCGCTCCGTACAGCGAACGAGGCGTCGCGCACCGCCGCGACGCAGCCCGTGCGCTCCTTCAGCTCGGCACGTGAGAGCTCCGCGAGCGGCGTTCCCGCCACCCGGTCGGCCCGGGGGCCGAAGACCTTCCACAAGCCGCGCACGTCGAGGATCACCGGCTCCTCGTCCGTGGAGGGTTGCGAGAGTTCGGCCGGCGACGTCGCGGTCATGGTCACCTCGCGGTTCGAGGGGGGTGGAGGCCGGTCACGCCCTCCAGCTGCCACCGCGACAGAGATCTGCCACGGACCTCTCATTTGCATTCTGGTTGCGTATCACGCACCGGAATGCTTAACGAGGAACAGAATCGACCCTGGCGTCAGCCCCGTCAAGGCTTGCCGCGTTTCCCTTATTGGCCGAAACCCGCACGGCCGTACCACCCGAGACGTGAAGAGATCTCGGTGGCGGCGGCCACTACCTGGGCGGTGACGGCCGGGAGCCGCTCGGCGGGCAGCCGGAAGGTGGGCCCCGAGGCGCTGAGCGAGGCGACGACCGCCCCGTCGGCGCCGAACACCGGGGCCGCGACGGCGGTCAGGCCCAGCTCCAGCTCGTCGACGGCGGTCGCGAAGCCGTGCTCGCGCACCGCGTCGAGCTCCTCGCGCAGACGGGCGGCGTCGGTGACGGTCCGCTCGGTGAACCGCGCGAGCGCCACGGCCGTGACCTCCTCGAACCGCCCCTCGGGGGCGTGGGCGAGCAGCACCTTGCCGTTGGAGGTGGCGTGCAGCGCGATGCGCCGGCCGGTCCAGTTGTGCGCCTGCAGCGCCGAGGTGCCGGTCATCTGGTCGAGGTACAGCGCCTCGTCACGGTCGAGAATGGCGATGTTGACGGTCTCGCCGACCTGCGCCGCGAGCCGGGTGCCGACGGGCCGTCCCTCCCGCACGACGTCGAGCCGCGCGGTGGTCGCGCCCGCGAGCCGCAGGACGCCGACGCCGAGCCGGTAGCGCCCGCGCTCGTCGTTCTGGTGGACCAGGTCGTGGTTCTCCAGCGTGGCCAGCAGCCGGAAGGCCGTCGAGCGGTGCACGCCGAGCTCGGCGGCGAGCTCGCTGACGCCGAGCTCGCCGTGCTGGGCCAGCAGTTTCAGAACCGACAGCGCGCGGTCGACGGACTGCACGCCGGCGCTGTCGCGTTCATCGTTGCCCATGGCACAACCCTATTCAGAAGGCGCACCGGCCCGGCCGGGATGGCGGTAGAACTCGACGTGCTCAGGCGGCAGAGGGGTGTTGCCGAGGATCAGGTCGGCGGACTTCTCGGCCACCATCATCACGGGGGCGTAGATGTTGCCGTTGGTGACGTACGGCATGACCGAGGCGTCGACCACGCGCAGCCCTTCCAGGCCGTGCACCCGCATGGTCTCCGGGTCCACCACGGCGTCCTCCCCCACGCCCATACGTGCCGTGCAGGAGGGGTGCAGGGCGGTCTCGCCGTCCCGCGCCACCCAGTCGAGGATCTCCTGGTCGGTCTGGACCGAGGGTCCGGGCGACAGCTCGCCCGCGTTGAAGTCGTCCATGGCGTGCTGGTTGAGGATGTCCCGCGCGACGCGGATCGCCTCCACCCACTCGCGCCGGTCCTGCTCGGTCGACAGGTAGTTGAAGCGCAGCGCGGGATGCACCCGGGGGTCGGCGCTACGGATCTTCACCGAGCCGCGCGCGTCGGAGTACATGGGGCCGATGTGCACCTGGTAGCCGTGCCCGCCCGCCGGAGCCGAGCCGTCGTACCGCACGGCGACGGGCAGGAAGTGGAACATCAGGTTCGGGTAGGCGACGTCCTCGTTGCTCCGGGTGAAGCCGCCCGCCTCGAAGTGGTTGGTCGCCCCGGGGCCCGTGCGCAGGAACAGCCACCGCGCCCCGACCCAGGGGCGGTTGCGCCACTTCATCGCGGGCTGCATGGACACGGGCTGCTTGCATCCGTACTGGACGTAGACCTCCAGGTGGTCCTGGAGGTTCATGCCCACCCCCGGCAGGTCGTGGACGGGCCGCACGCCGACGGCCTTCAGCTCGGCGGCGTCGCCCACTCCGGAGAGCTGGAGGAGCTGCGGCGAGTTGATCGCCCCACCGCACAGGATGACCTCGCCGGCCCGTACGGTCTGGCCGTTGTACTCGACGCCGACGGCACGCTTCCCCTCGAAGAGGATCTTCGTGACGAAGGCCCGCGTCCTGATCTCCAGGTTGGGGCGCCGCTTGACCGGGTGCAGGTACGCGCGGGCGGCCGACAGGCGGCGGCCCTTGCGGATGTTCCGGTCGAAGGCCGCGAAGCCCTCCTGGCGGAAGCCGTTCACGTCGTCGGTGAGCGGGTACCCCGCCTGCCGCACGGCCTCGAAGAAGGCGTCGAACAGCGGGCCGGAGGCAGGTCCGCGTTCGAGCACGAGCGGCCCGTCATGCCCGCGGAAGGCGGTGCCCGGGTCGGCCGTGGCGTTCTCCATGCGCTTGAAGTACGGCAGGCAGTGCGCGTAGTCCCAGGTCTCCATGCCCGAGTCGGCGCCCCAGCGCTCGTAGTCGAGCGGGTTGCCCCGCTGGAAGATCATGCCGTTGATGCTGCTCGACCCGCCCAGCACCTTGCCGCGCGCGTGGTAGATGCGGCGGCCGTTCATGTGGGGCTCGGGCTCGGACTCGTACTTCCAGTCGTAGAACCGGCTGCCGATCGGGAACATCAGCGCGGCGGGCATGTGGATGAAGACATCCCAGGGGAAGTCCGAGCGGCCGGCCTCAAGGACCAGCACCCGGACGGAGGGATCGGCGGACAGCCGGTTCGCCAGCGCGCTTCCGGCCGATCCACCACCGACGATGACGAAGTCGTACATTCCTGCCTCGTCTCGCTCACGGGTAGCTTGCACTTCGTTCGTAGCGATTGACGCACAACGTTGCATTCTGCGCAACCATCCCGACCGAATCGCGGAAATGGACGTCACCCTGCCCTCCCGCCTACAGTCCCCAGCTATGGGCAACGATTCCTCGGCCGGCGTGCAGTCGGTCGACCGCGCCATCAGCGTGCTGGAGATCCTCTCCCAGCGCGGCGAGGCCGGTGTCAGCGAGATCGCGGCGGAGATCGGAGTCCACAAGTCGACGGCCTTCCGGCTCCTCGGCGCCCTGGAGGCGAGAAGCCTCGTCGAGCAGGCCGAGGACCGCGGCAAATACCGGCTGAGCTTCGGCGTCATCCGCCTCGCGGGCGGGGTTGCCTCCCGCCTCGACCTCACCCAGCAGGGCCGTCCGGTCTGCCGGCGCCTGGCCGAGGAGATCGGCGAGACCGTCAACATCGCCGTCGTGCGCTCCCACTACGCCGTCAACCTCGACCAGGTGCGCGGCCCGTCGGCGGTCACGGCGTACAACTGGGTCGGGCAGCTCACCCCGCTCCACGCCACCTCCAGCGGCAAGGTCCTGCTGGCCCACCTGGACGAGCGCCACCGCGACCAGCTTCTCTCCACCGCGGGCCTTCAGCGCTTCACCCCCGCGACCGTCACCTCGGCCGCCGAGCTGGCGCCCCAGCTCGACGAGGCCAGGGCGCGCGGGTACGCCGTGACCCTGGAGGAGTACGAGATCGGGCTGAACGCCATGGCCGCCGCCGTCCGCTCCTACGACGGAGAGGTGGTGGCGGCCGTCAGCGCCTCCGGGCCCGCCTACCGCTTCAGCGACAAGCGCATGCACGAGCTCGCGCCCGTGCTGATCGACGGCGCCGCCGACATCAGCCACCGCCTGGGGTTCTCCGGCTGAGTGCCGGGCGGTCAGTGGCCGATGCCGAGCTTCCCGGCTGAGCGCCGGGGGTTCAGCCGCCGATGCCGAGCTTTCCCGCGACCCAGTCATGGAAGCCCGCGATGTGGTGCTCGCTCGGCACGAGCACGCCGCCGTTCGCGTACGCGCGGGAGCTCATCGCCGGCTGGCAGCGCTCGCACGCGTCGAAGTCCTGCACGTTGACCTTGTGGAAGAGCTCGACGGACGGGCCGAGGTCCTTGCCGCCGTCAACGACCTCGGGAAGGAACAGCCAGTCGCACTCCACGACCGTGCGGCCGGCCGCGAGCGGGAACATCCTGTGCACGATCGCGTGGTCGGGCACGAGGTTGACGAAGACCTGCGGCTTGATGGTGATCGCGTAGTAGCGGCGGTCCTGGTCGTCGCGCACGCCCGGGATGCGGTCGACCCCCGGCGAGCCGTCGACCGTGAACCCCTCGATGCCGGAACCGAAGGCGGCGCCGTGGCCGACGAAGTACTGCGCCGCGTACCCGTCGGCGAACTCGGGCAGCACCTCGGTCAGCTCGGGATGGATCGTCGCGCAGTGGTAGCACTCCATGAAGTTCTCGACGATCAGCTTCCAGTTCGCCTTGACGTCGTAGACGATCCTGCGGCCGACCTTGAGGTTCTCGATGCCGTAGTTCTCGATCGAGGCGAGGTCGCCCAGGCGGGTCACGACCGCGCCGAGCACGTCCTCCTCGAACGAGGGGGGCTCGTCGGCGAGGCACACCCAGACGTACCCGATCCACTCGCGCACGTGCACGTTCACCAGGCCGTACTCGACCCGGTCGATGTCGGGCATCTTGGTGAGGTTCGGCGCCGCGATGAGCTTGCCTTCGAGGTCGTACGTCCACGCGTGGTACGCGCACTGGAAGGCCCGCCGGACCTCGCCGGACTCCTCCGTGCAGATGCGGGCGCCCCGGTGCCGGCAGACGTTGAGGAACGCGCGGATCGAGCCGTCCCTGGCGCGGCTGACGATGATGTTCTCGCGCCCCACCTGGACGGTGCGGAACGTGCCCGGCTTTCCGAGGTCGTCCGACCTGGCCACGCAGAACCACATCGACTCGAAGATGCGCTGCTGTTCGAGGGCGAAGACGTTCTCGTCGGTGTACAGGCCGCCGGCAAGGGTGGCGAGCAGGCTCGACGTGCTCACGAGTCACTCCTCGGTCGCCCCGCCGTCACGCCCGGCGGGAGGTTGGGGGCCGCTTCGGACGGCACCACGTAGATCATCCCGTCCTCGACCACGACCCCGTGGGTGCGAACGGCGAGCTTGGCGGGCGGGCTGTCCACCTGGCCGGTCCGCAGGTCGAAACGGCTGGAGTGGAGCGGGCACTCAATCTCGCAGCCTTCCAGCCACCCATCGGCGAGGGAGGCGTCCTGGTGCGTGCAGGTGTCGTCGACGGCGTAGATCTCGCCGTCATCGGTGTGGAATACGGCCACGGGCGGATCGATGTCGAGCCGGTGGGCCTCGCCCCGCGGCAGAGCCGCGAGGGGACACGCTGGGATCACGTGGATACCCCTCAGTTGTGAATCGCGGAACGGGACTCGCTATGCGCAACAGATTGCGTCCCAGGTGAGCCGCCTGTCAATACACCTGCGGGGGCGGACGGCGTGGAGATGGCCTTCCTCCGAAGCCAGCTTCCTGTTACTCGATGCGTCCCGGGCGCACGCCGGGACTTCTTCCCGGCACCGAGCCGCCATCCGGAAAGATGTCCGCCATGCGGCTTGAATGGCACCTCTGGGGATATGTCGTCTTAGCTACAGTTTTGTGGCTGCCTGTCGTGGTCCTCGTGGCGCACCTGCTGGCCCGGCGGCGCGCCCGCGGCGGCCATCCGCACCCCGCCCGTACGGCTTACGCGGACGTCTTCGCGGTCGCCGGCACCCTTCCCTGGCTGTGGATGATCCTCACTCCCGGCCGGACCCCGGGGGTCAGCCTCGTGCCGCTGCGCGATCTCGCCGAGCTGGCGAGCGGCCCGTTCGGAGCGGCGTTCGCGCAGGTGGGAGGCAATCTCCTGGTCTTCGCCGCACTCGGCGCGCTCCTGCCGATCCGCTCGCCCTACTTCACCCGCCTGTGGCGCCTCGCCCTCCTCGCCGGGGCCCTGTCGGTCACCGTGGAGGCGCTGCAGTACGGCCTGCGGCTCGGCCGCGTGTCGTCGGTGGACGACGTCCTCCTCAACGCGGCGGGAGCCGTACTCGCGGGCCTCGCCACGCGGCCATGGCACGCGGCGCCGGCCACGGTTGGGACCGGTCCACAGTAACGGCCCCGGAAAAGGCCCGAAGATCACCACACGGGCACGATTCGCACAAAAGAAGCACGGGACCAACCTTCGTATCTGTGCGATCGTGGACAAGGCGGGGCAAGTTCTCTGGAGACGCAGACCGCTTTGGTGACTGAGGGTGATAGAGCGTGATGGAATCCCCGGTACCTCACGAACCCCCGATCTATCGCCGGATCGCCGATCGCCTACGCCAGGCGATCGCGACCGGCGAGTTCCGCGATGGGGACCGGCTGCCGGGCGAGAACGCCCTCATGTCCGAGTACGGCATAGCCCGGGCCACGGCGAGGCAGGCGCTCGCCGTCCTCATCAACGAAGGCATGGCCGTGCCGAGGCGCGGCTCGGGGGTCTACGTACGGCAGTTCCGGCCGATCAGGCGGCACGGGTCTCGCCGCCTCTCGCGCGAGCAGTGGGGCGCGGGCAAGGCCATCTGGGACTCCGACACGACCGGCCGCCCGTACACGGTCGACGACCTCACCATCACCCGCGAGGCGGCGGCCGACGACGCCGCGCGGGTGCTGGGCTGCGACGAAGTGTGGGTACGGCGGCGCCGCTACTCCGTGGACGGACGGGCGGTGCAGCTCGCGGCATCCCACTTTCCGGCCGAACTCGTCACGCAATCCCCGATCACGGCGGAGGACACCGGCCCGGGCGGCGTCTACGCCCGGCTGCGCGACCTCGGGCACGCGCCCGCGCACTTCACCGAGGAGGTCCGCGCCAGGATGCCCACGCCCGAGGAGGCCGCCAAGCTGGGGCTGCCCGCCGGAACCCCGGTGATCGAGGTGTGCAGGTCGGCGTACGCCTCCGGAGGCATGGCGGTCGAGCTCAACAAGATGATCATGGACGGCGCGTCGTATGTACTTCAGTACGACTTCGACGCCTGAGTCAAGAGCTGCCGTCAAGCGTTAGGTTGACCTGTCCACCCCGAACATTGATTTCTCTAGAGATGTCCCTCAACGTGAGGGGGAACGGTACAAACCTGGCCCTCACCGCGGGAAGGGTGGACGGGATGTCGTTTGACCGGCACCTCGCCGAAATCGCCCGGGAGTTCCCCGATTGGACGATCTGGAGGAGCGACGCCGGCCGGTGGTGGGCCACCCGGCACCACCCGCTCACCGAAGAGGAACGTGACGCGGGATGTGCCATGACGATCGACGCCGATGATCCGGAGGGCCTGCGCGAGAGGCTGCTGGAGCAGCAGGAGTGCATGTCCTCAATCGATCGCGAGACCTGATCGCGGGCCACGCCCGCGACGGGAAAGCGCGGAAACCTCCGACCCGATCGGGGGCGGAGGTTTCCGCCGGGCGCCACGGCCCGGGGCGCGCGAGACGCGGCCCGCTACTGCCGGTGAGCTGGAAGCCCGTCACCGCCGGACTGGTCGGGCACCCGGCTCAGGTGGACGTCGGTCCCCTCGAAAAAACCGCGGATCCGCCCCTTGCCGGGACCATCGTGATCGTTGCCGTGATGCGAGCCGTCGATCGCGTGCGCGTCGCCACGCCCGCCGACCTCGACCGGCTCGCTGGAATCACCCAGCTCGTGGGCGTCCTGCAGCACGTGCACGTGCCCGTCCTCGTCGTCGTCCTTGTGGACGTCGTTCGCCGCGTGCACATCATTCGCGGCATGCACGTCGTTCGCCGCGTGCACGTTCGCCGCGCGGGGGTCGCGGGCGTCGTCCTCGTCATAGGCGTCCGCGTAGCCGCCGACGGCGGGCCGGCCGGCATCGCCCGCGTAGCCGCCGTCGGCGAACCCCTGCGCGTCGCCGGCGTGGTCGGCGTCGGGCACGTCCGGCACGTCGGCGGGGCCGAACGCCGCTCCGTCGCGGCCGAGACGGTCGTCGTCCCCGTCTGAGTCGCCGAGGACGACCCGTACGGACTCCAGCTCCTCGGCGGCGGGCCCGTCGTCGTGGCGCAGGTCGTCGACGGAGCCCACGGTGGGCCGGGGCGGTAGCACGGCGGACTCGTCGATCAGCGCGCCCGCGGTGCCCTCGCGGTGCAGCAGGTCGGTCAGCACGGAGCCCATCTCGTTGAGCCGGCGCATGACCTCAGTGTGGGTGTCGGTGAGGAAAGTCACCCGGCGGCCGGTGTGCTCGTCGAGCGAGTCGGCGCGCTCGCGCGCGGCGGCCAGCGTGTCGGCGGCCTCGGCCCGTGCCGCCTTCAGCGTCGCCTCGGCGTCGGCCTTGGCGGACGCGAGGGTCGCCTCGGCCTGGTTGTTCGCCTCGGACACCAGCCGCTCGGCGTCGTGGCGCGCGGCGGTGAGCGACCGGTCGGCCTCGGCGCGGGCGCTGCGCAGGGTCTCCTCGGACTCGGCACGCGCGGCGCCGAGCGTCTCCTCGGCATCCGAGCCCGCCTGCGCGAGCAGGCGCTCGGCGGCGGTCGTCGCCTCGTCCACGCGGCGCTCGGCCTCGGTCTGGGCGGCCGTGAGGATGCGCTCGGACTCGGCCGCGGCGTCCTCACGCGTCTTGGTGGCGTCGGCGTCGGCGGTCTCGCGCTTGGAGATCGCCTCCTCCTCCGCGAGCTTCAGAATCTGGCTCAGCCGCTGACCGAGCTCGTCGTAGTCCTGAGGGGCCTCGGCCAGGCGGCGGCGGGCCTCTCCGAGCTCGATGCGGCCCTGCTCGGCCTGATCGATGGCCCGCGCCAGCCGTTCCTCGAGATCACGGATCTGGTTGCGCGTTCTGACCATGTGATCGTGGACCTGCCGGCGGCTGTATCCACGCATCACCACCTCGAAGCCGAGGTCCTCGTGCATCATGTCGGGAAAGCTGTCGTGCTGGTTCGTCATGGCTGAGCCCTGGGGGTCTTGAATCGAGTGGGGGTCGTGCTTTGTTGACATCCTCCCCGGCGTGAACGCCGGGGACTCCCCCACGTCGCCGTGGGGTTCTTACTGCTTCTGCTACGCCGCTTGCGCGTCGTAGGTTCCGGGCGGGGCCAGGGTCGGAGTTGCCTCACCTGGTCTTACCTGCCCTCCACAGTCGTTTATGCCGTGTCCAGCCAGCCCGGCGGCCACGGTCGTACCGGTGAGGCGCTGCCCCTCAAGCAGAATGTTGATCGCCGCGGCGATGTCGCGGTCGTGGTGCTCACCGCAGGACCGGCAGTCCCAATCTCGCACATCCAAAGGGAGTTTGCCGACCCCCCACCCGCAGCAGGGGCACAGCTGGGAGGACGGATACCAGCGGTCGATCTTCACCAGGGCACGCCCGTACCGGGCGGCCTTGCCTCCCACCAGGGTGAGGAACGCCCCCCAACTCGCGTCGTTCACGGACTTGGCCAACCGGCCCCGCGCCAGACCCCGCACCGACAGCGCCTCGACATGCACCACTTGGTTCTCGCGGATGATCGAGGTGCTGGTCTGATGCAGGAAATCACGGCGGGCGTCGGCGACCTTGGCATGCTGGCGGGCGACCCGCGCCCGCGCTTTGTCCCGGTTGCTCGATCCCTTCTTCTTGCGTGACAGCGACCGCTGCAGCCGGGCGAGCTTCTTCTCCCTGCGCCGCAACCATTTCGGGTTCGCGATCTTCTCCCCGTTACTGAGGATCGCATAATGGGTGAGCCCCAGATCGATCCCGCTCTCGGTATCGGCCACGGGCAGAACCTGACCGCTGTCGTCGGCCTCGATGACAAACGAGGCGAAATACCGTCCGGCGGCGTCCTTGATGACCGTGACCGAGGAGGGAGCCGCGGGCAGCTCACGTGACCAGCGAACCTCCACCTGCCCGATCTTCGCCAGATACAGGCGGCCCTCGCCGGTCACTGAGAAGGCGTTGGTGGTGAACCTGACTGCCTGCCGGTGGTCGTGGCGGGACTTGAAAACCGGCAAGCCCATCTTCGGGCCCTTACGCTTACCCGACACCGAGTCGAAGAAGTTCTTGTACGCGGTGTTCACATCGCGGACCGACTGCTGCAGCACGACCGAGGACACCTCGCCCAGCCACGCCCGCCCGGGGGTCTTCTTCGCGGCGGTGAGCACCAGACGCTGGATCTCGGCGTCCCCGATGAACCCCAGCCCGGCCCTTCGGGCTGCCTTCCGCGCCGCCACAGCATCGTTCCAGACCACCCGGGCACACCCGAACGTCTTGGCCAGCATCTCCCGCTGAGGCGCGTCAGGGTAGAGCCGGTAGTTGTAACGCAGCTTCACCTCGACCCATCCCCAACCAGACCAGCAGCGACACCCCACCCACTAATCGAACACATTAACATCAGGTCTATGACCCTCGAAGCCGAATATCGACGCGGACGACACGTAGTTTCCGCGATGCATGTTCATCTGGTCTTCGTCACCAAGTACCGGCACAACGTGTTCGACGAAGCGATGCTGCGCCGCTGCGAAGAAATCATGATCGAGGTCTGCGACAGCTTCGAGACCGAACTGCGCGAGTTCAACGGCGAGCACGACCACGTCCACCTGCTCGTCCACTACCCACCCAAAGTCGCGATCTCCAAGCTGGTCAACTCACTGAAGGGCGTGTCCTCGCACTACCTGCGCAAAGAGTTCACCGGACGGGTCAACCATGCCATCATGCACGGCCCCTTCTGGTCGCCGTCCTATTTCGCCGCCTCCTGCGGCGGCGCACCTCTCACGATCATCAAGCAGTACATCGAACACCAGCGTCGCCCCACCTGACATCACAGATCCCCGCCACGCGCTACGGGTTGTTTCGCCTGACGGCGGGCCATCCCCTAAAGGAAGGGGACCGCATCCATCCCCGCCCTGAAGGGACAGGGCCTTCGGCGGCTTCCCGGTAACGACACGTCAGGACACGACTTTCCTGCCATCTGCCCAAGTCCGCAACCCGAACGCCTGACCTCTTCCGGTCGTATGAGTGCCTTCCGGTGGCAAGACCGAGAAACCGGCCGAGGCCCTCATGAGATCATCGATCTCATGAGCGAGCCGACTTTCCCGGGCCCGGCGGCGCCTGTGGCCTCGCCGTACATCGCGGCGCTCGACACGGGTGTGCCGTCCATCCATCCCGAAGCCTACGTGGCGCCCACCGCCGTCGTGGTGGGCCGGGTACGGCTCGCGCGCGCCGCGAACGTCTGGTACGGCGCGGTGCTGCGCGGCGAGGACGAGGCGATCGAGGTGGGCGAGGAGTGCAACATCCAGGATCTGTGCTGCCTGCACGCCGACCCCGGCCTGCCCGCCGTTCTGGAGAGCCGGGTGAGCCTCGGCCACCGCGCCGTGGTGCACGGCGCGCACGTCGAGACCGGCGCGCTGGTGGGCATCGGCGCCGTCGTGCTGAACGGCGCGAGGATCGGCGCGGGCTCGCTGGTCGCGGCCGGATGCGTGGTGACCCCCGGCAAGAAGATCCCCAGCGGGGTGCTGGTCGCGGGGGTTCCCGGCACGGTCGTCCGCGAGCTGACGGACCGCGACCGTGCCACGTTCGCCCGCACGCCGGAAACCTACGTGGCCAAGGCCGCGCGCCACCGCGCCGCCCGGCCGGTGACGTCCGACCCTGGTACGCGCCTGTGACCCGGGAGTACCGGATGTGTGGCGACGTGTCGGATGAGACCGCGTGGCGTGAAGTAACGGATGTGTGGCGGAGGTGAACACCTCGGACTCCGTGATCCGCCCCCAGTAGCATGGCCGCCGTGCAGTGGGACCCTTTCGACGCGATCGAGCGGGATGTCCGCGTCATGATCGCGGACCCGCGCTGGGCCGACGTCCCCGCACACACCCAGGCCCAGGCGATGGCGGCCCGCCTGCTGCTCACCCCCGACGACGGCTGCTGGCTGTTCGGCCGCCACGCCCGCTGGTACCGCCACGACCCGGCCGACGGGCAGTGGCACCTGTCCGCGCCTCCCGCCGACCCCCGCGCCCGCGCTTCCGCGCGTGCTCCGCATCCGGCGCCGCTCATCCCCGAGCATCTCCTGCCCAGGGCCGCCGACCTGGCCTTCGACCGGGGGTCCACCCAGGCCTTCGTCGGCCCTGACGTGCCCCACGAGGTGACCCAGCGGCTACGGGCGCTGCTCGACGCCAACCGGGGGATGAAGCAGGACGCCTCGTTCGTCGTGGGGCCGCTCCGCTCGATGTTCTACGCGGACGTCCCCGCGACGGTTGCCACGATGTGGGGCACCATCATGTGGTGCGCCTACGCCCCGGCGTTCGACGGCAACGAGGTGGTGCTGTCCATGTTCGGGGAGTTCCTCGCGCGACCGCTGCCGGGGGACGACTGGGTGCGGTGGCTGCCCCCGACGCCGCTGGACGCGCTGGTGGCGCTCTACGCCGAGCGGCTGGGCGGCGGGGCCCAGGGCGCGGCGCTGCGCCTCGCCGGGCTGGTGGCCGACACGGCCCGCGTCCTGCTCGCCGATCCCCGGTTCGGCCCCCGCGCCGCCGCCCTGCTGGCGATGGTGGAGCCCCTGCGGGCCCAGCCCTGGCTCGACCACCCGGCCTGGGACGCGGCGACCATCCGGCAGGCCTGGCTCGCGCGCTGCCCGGCGCACCTGGAGGGCGCGGTACTCGCCGAGACCTCGCCGGGTGAGCATTTCCGGCACACGCTGTACGACATGGTGCGGGCGCTGTCGTTCGTGAGCGCCCACGGCGCCGACCCGCGCGCGGTGGCGGCGTCGCTGCTGGCCGCCGACGTCAAGGCCGTGGCGCCGGAGGTCGCGACCCGGCTGTACCCGTGGCTGGACTCCGAGCTGCGGCAGACGTACTACGTGACGCTCTCCGAGCCCCGCCACCCTCTGCGTGGCTGCTGGCCCCGGGCGGGCGAGCCTCCGCCTGCCCTCCGGCCGCCCGGCAGGGGAGCGGCGGCGGCTCTGCTGGGGGCCGGGTACGCGACCGGGCTCGCCTGGTGCCGGCTGACAGGTACGGAGCCTCCCCCGCGCGGCTTCCCCACGTCCGCGGCGACGGCCGACTGCCTGATCCACGAGCGCGATGATCCGCTTCCTGGAGTCCCAGGAACCTCATCCGAATGGATTCGCCACACATGACCTGGGTGCCATGATCTAAACGCTTTAACAGGTTATTTCGTACTTACTTCGCGTATATCATTCCCCGTCCAGCCATCTGGGGATTTGGCTGAATTGTGATCTCGGATCCGGGAAATGGTTCCACAGGGACTCGGGTCGCCCTGACGAATGGTCCCGATGGGCCATGTCGTCGAAAGCCACCCGGTCGTAACCTCGAAGTGGGTGTGGGCTGCGGAAGGAAGGACGACGCGGTGGGGCACGACTACCTGGACTCACGGGTCCATGACCGTGTCGCGTTGGACGAGATCGCGCTCTACGCGGAGGTGCTCAGCGCCGTCGCTGTCAGCGAGCGAGAGCTGACCTTGGATGAGCTCGACAACGCGCTTGGATTGCGGACTCCGGTGAGTCGCTGAAGATGCTCGCGGAACCGGTCCCGGACTCCTCAAGGGTTCGGGACGGTTTTGCGAAAGGATCCATGACCACTCTGCCGGACTAGTCCGGCCAGGCCGGGAAACCCCCGAAACCGCTACGAGCGCACTAGCCTCGCGATGGCCGCGGAGGCCTCCTTGACCTTCTCCTCGGCCTCAGGCCCACCAGCGTTGATGGCATCCGTCACGCAGTGGCCGATATGGTCCTCCAGGAGCCCGAGCGCCACGGCCTGCAAGGCGCGCGTGGCGGCCGACACCTGGGTGAGGATGTCGATGCAGTAGGAATCTTCCTCGACCATGCGTTGGAGCCCGCGGATCTGCCCCTCGATCCGCCGGAGCCTGGTGAGATATGCCTGCTTGTCTCCGCTGTACCCATGCATAATGCCCAGAATACCTCTTCGGGGTATTGGCGATGGGACGCCGCACCTCAGGGCCGGAGGCTGTCCACCAGCGTCTCCCACCGGTTCGCGATGACCGGGGCGGCGTGGCCCGCGGCCGACTCCAGCGCTCCGGCCGCCAGCACCATACGGCGGCGCTCGTCGTCGATCAGGGCCAGCAGCGCCGAGGCGTACGCCTCGATCTCCCCCTCGCTCCGTGGCACCAGCACGCTGTCGCGACCGGGCGTCACGAACTCTCCGGGCCCGCGCGTGCCCTCGAACCCGACCACCGGAACGCCGCACCCGAGCGCCTCGATCACCGTCATGCCCGGCGTCTCGGCGTGCGAGGTGACGGCCACGATCGACGCCTTGGCGAACTCCCCCTGCAGGTCCGGGGTGGTGCCCATGAAGTAGACGTTGTTGTGCAGGTCGAGCCGGCCGACCAGCGCCCGGAGCCGCTTCTCCTCGGGACCGCCGCCGTACAGGCGCAGCCGCCAGTCGGGCCGCTTGTCGGTCACGATCGCGAAGGCCTCGATGAGCCGGTCGAACGCCTTGCCGGGCAGCCACCGGCCGCCCGCCGACACGACGCGGTTGTCCATGCGCGAGCGCGGCCACGGCCCCTGGGGAAGCGCGTCGGGGATGACGTGGACGGGCGGCCCTTCCGCGCCTTCGAGGATCCGGGCGAACTCGTCCTTGGCCGTCTCTGTGGAGGTGACGACCGCGTCCAGCTTGGGATAGAACCTGCGGACCGGCCCGGGGACGGCCGGGCGGCTCCAGTCGCGTGCGATGCGCACGGTCTCGCGTGGAACGTGCCGGGCGGCCTGCACGCTGAGACCCGGGCGCGTGGTCACCAGCACGTCGCAGCGCAGGCCGCGCAGGGTGCGCCAGAGCGCCACCTCCGTGCGCATCTGCCCCCGGGGCAGCAGGTGGCGGACGCCCGGCCGGGCGTCGATGAGCCATCGAAGCGCGATCCGCGGGTCGACCGGGAAGAACGGGGTCTCGCGGACCCTCCTGACGCTGACGATCTCCACCTCGTGCCGGGACACCAGCTCGGTCGCGAGGTTGAGCACGGCCCGGGTGTCGCCCCGCATGCCGTACGCCGAGGGGATCAGGAAGCAGATCTTCATCCGCCCACCTCGAGACGGAGCTCGTCGTCCACGGTGTAGCAGGGGCGTACCGGCACGCCGTCGACCTTGGTGTCGGGGTAGTGCACCCGGCGGCGCTTGCCGTCGACGTCGTCGATGCGCCCTCCCAGGGCCAGCGGCACGTCGATGCCGTCCACCTCCAGTGACGGCTCCCACAGCCCCTCGTACTCGGGCGTGGCCGCGATGACGTCGCACAGGGACAGCGCGGCGTGGAACCGCACCCCCTTCACGGTCGCGGCGGCCGTGACCGCCGTCTCCGGCCCGGCCGCGCGGCGCAGGGCGAGGCGGGCGGTGTGGTGGGCGTCGTCGTCCTCGAATCCGGTGTAGGCCAGCAGCCCGGTGACCTCGAAACGGCCCTCGCGGAACCACACCGCGCGGACGTCGGCCACGGGCTCGGCCTGGGTGATCTTGACGGCGAGGTAGCCGTTGAGCGTGCGATAGGCGCGGTAGGCGAGCGTGCGCCTGCTCAGCGCGTAGGCGTCCAGCCGGTCGAGGGAGAAGCCCGGATCGACGGACTGGATGCGGGTGCGGGTGCGCTCCTCGGCGGGCGGCTCGTGCTGCAGGTAGGCGTCCCAGCGGCCCGGACTCAGCCCGAGCGGCGCCAGCGACACCGCGACGGAGGCCTCGCGCACCTCCGCCCCCGAGGTGCCGAGCATGACCTTGGTCTCGACGCCGGTGCCCCGCTGCCGCAGGATGAGCTGCGCGCCGTCCGCCAGCGGCACCTCGATGGCAAGGCGAAGCGAGAGGACATCGGCCATGGTGACCTCGGCATCGGTTACGACAACGCGCACCGGCGCTCCCTCCCCGTCGATCGAGCCCCGCGACGTTGAGGTTACCGTGACTTTCCCGATATGTGGAGAAAGGTTTTCGGTCCCCGTCTTTCGCCCGTTGGACGGGGCCGTCCCAGCCGCTCCACAGGCGGAGACGTTCCTCCGGCCACGTACGCGGACGGGCGTGCCGACGATCTTCGTACGGTCGCCGGCACGCCCGTCCGCCACGGGTGTCAGGCCTTCACGGGCTGGCCCTTCACCGAGGTGATGAGGAGCTGTGCCACGTCCACGACCTCCAGCGACTCCTTCGCCTGGCCGCTGTTCTTCTTCTCGTTGATCGCGTCCCCGAGCATGACCAGGCAGAACGGGCAGGCGGTGGAGACGGTGTCGGGATCGGTGGTCAGCGCCTCGTCCACGCGTTCGGTGTTGATGCGCTTGCCGATGCGCTCTTCCATCCACATGCGCGCGCCACCGGCGCCGCAGCAGAAGCCGCGGTCCTTGCAGCGGTGCATCTCCTGGGTCTGGACCCCGGGCACCTTCGCCATGATGTCGCGCGGCTGGGCGTACACCTTGTTGTGGCGGCCGAGGAAGCACGGGTCGTGGTAGGTGATCTTCTCCTCGATCGGCGTGATCGGGGTGAGCTTGCCCTCCTCGACCAGATGGGCCAGCAGCTGGGTGTGGTGTACCACCTCGAACATGCCGCCGAGCTGGGGATACTCGTTGGCGAGGGTGTTGAAGCAGTGCGGGCAGGTGGCCACGATCTTCTTGATCCCGGCCTCCTTCAGCGTCTCGATGTTCTGCTGGGCGAGCATGTTGAACAGGAACTCCATGCCCAGGCGGCGCGCCGGGTCACCGGTGCACGCCTCCATCGGGCCGAGCACCCCGAACTTCACGCCGGCGATGTGGAGCAGCTCGGCGACGGCCTTGGTGGTCTTCTTGGCGCGGTCCTCGAGAGCGCCGGCGCAGCCGACCCAGAAGAGGTATTCGAGGTCGTCGGGGGCCTTCTCGTCGATGACCAGGACCTCGATCGGGTCGACCGGCCGGGAGGCCAGCTCCTCGATCCACTCGGCCCGCTTCATCTCGGACACGCCCCACGGGTTGCCCTTGTTCTCGAGGTTCTTGAGCATGACGCCCGCCTCGGACGGGAAGTTCGACTCGATCATGACCTGGTAGCGGCGCATGTCCATGATGTGGTCGATGTGCTCGATGTCCACCGGGCACTGCTCGACGCACGCGCCGCAGTTGGTGCAGGACCACAACACGTCGGGGTGGATCACGCCGTCCTCGCCGACCAGCGGCTTGCCCGCCAGGGCCAGGACGTCCTCGGGAAGGTTCGCCCGCTCCTCCTCGCTCGCGAGCAGGTACGGCGCGATCGCGAAGGCGTGGTCGCGCTGGTCGAGGATGAGCATCTTGGGCGACAGCGGCTTGTCGGTGTTCCAGGCCGGGCACTGCGACTGGCACCGGCCGCACTCCGTGCAGGTGTAGAAGTCGAGGAAGCCCTTCCAGGTCGTGTCCTCGATCTTGCCCCGCCCGAAGACGTCGGTGTCGGGGTCCGCCTCCTCGAAGTCGAGCACCTTGCCGTTGCTGCGCATCTCGGGCACGGCGCCGAGGCCGTCGGGGCGGCGCGAGAACATGACGTTCAGCGGGGCCGTGAAGATGTGCAGGTGCTTGGAATTCACCACGATCACGAGGAACACCAGCATGACCCCGATGTGCAGGAGCAGGCCGACCTTCTCGAGCACCTCGTTGGCGGTGTGGCCGAGGGGGCGGAGTAGCGCGGCGGCGGCCTCGGACCCGAAGGCGCCGGCGCGGTAGGGGAAGTTGCCCGTGTTGATCGCCGCGCCGCGGAACAGGAACAGCGACCAGATCACGTTGAAGATCATGAACAGGATCAGCCAAGCGCCGCCCAGGTGGGAACCCGCGAACCGGGAGGCGCGGCCCCGCTTCTTCGGCGAGTTCGCGATGCGGATGGCCGCGAAACCCGCGAGACCGAGAACGCAGGCGATCGCGATGAAGTCCTGGAGGAACCCGAGGAGGGGCCAGGTGCCGACGAGAGGGAGGTGGAAGTCCGGCTTGCCGGTGATCGCCCCCTGGATCAGCGCCCCGTACGCCTCCAGGTAGACCGTCGCCAGGATCACAAAGGCCCAGAACACCACGAAGTGGGCGACGCCCGAGGGAGTCCACTTCAGCAGCTTCTTCTGGGCGAACACCTCGACGAGCTGCGCCTTGAGCTCGGCGCCGATGTTGTCCTTGGCGTATTGCACCCGTTCGGGGGCAGGTTGGCCGCTTGTGGCGAGGCTGTGGAGCCAGAGCACGCGGCGACCTGCGAGCACGACTGCCACAGCGGTCATCACAAGTCCGATGATCGCTACAAGGAGCACGGGTCCTCCAAACTACGGCGTTGGCTGCCCAGCGTAGACACACCGGTCATCCACGATGACGGCGAGACCACTCCGAATGGTACCCGCCGGTAACTTAAAGGCGGACCTGGGATGGCCGTGATTGGCCGGACCGATGCTAGAACAATGCTCTGGGAAAAGCTCGCCCGGACCAGTCAGCCACCGAGATAACGCTGGATCGTGGGGGCCAGGATCTCCACCAGCTCATCGATCTCGACCGATGCCAGCGGCTCCAGGCGCACCACATACCGCATCAGGACCACGCCGAACATCTGGGCGAACGCCACCTGCATGCGGACCGCCGGGATGCCCAGCCCCTCGACCACTCGGTTCAGCACGGCCATGGTGAGGAACTCGCGGATCATCGACACGATCTGCTCGTTGGTCATCGCGCTGCGCATCAGGGCGATGATCGGCTCGCGCGCCTGCGGATCGGCCGTCATCGTCAGCAGGAACCTGACCAGACGCTCGCCGATCTCCTCGCGCGGCCCCTGGAGTATCAGGGGGATCACCTCAGCGGGATTGACCGGCAGCCGCAGCGCCGCGACGAAGATGCCCTCCTTGGTGTCGAAGTAGTGGTGGACCAGGGCCGGGTCGACCCCGGCCTCGCGGGCGATGCCCCTGATGGTCGCCTTGTCGAAGCCCTTCGCTGCGAAGATCTTGCGGGCCGCGGTGACGATCTCACCTCGCGTGTCCGCCGACCCCGGCCGCCGCCCCGGACGCCGTCTCTCGGTCGTCACCCCTCCGCCTTCCACGCCCTCATCGCCCGCGCTCACGCGCCCGTCTTCGGTGTAGGCCTCGGCGACGCGGTTGAACACCTCGTGGCTCATGTCGTCGATCGGATCATGTGCTCGACGACGCGGCGAAGTGCAGGCGGGCGAAGGCCAGGCCCTCGGCCAGGTCGTCGATGCGCTCGGTGCGCCCGGCGGCCTTGCGGGTGTTGATCTCCAGCACGATGAGGCCGCCGTACCCCTGGGTGGCCAGCCGTTCGAGGATGCGGGCGCAGGGCTGGCCTCCCCTGCCAGGCACCAGGTGCTCGTCCTTGTTGGTGGTGCCGATGCCGTCGGCCAGGTGCAGGTGCGCGAGCCGGTCACCGAGCTTCTCGGCCATTTCGAGCGCGTCGGAGCCCGAGACGGCCGTGTGCGACAGGTCGAGCGTGACCTGCGGGAAATCCTGGTCGACCGGATCCCACCCCGGCGCGTACGGCACCACCTCGGCGCCGCGGGCCCGCAGGGGGAACATGTTCTCCACCGCGAAGGTCACATCGGTCTCGTCGCGCATGCGGGCGAGCCCGGTCTCGAAGTCACGGGCGTAGTCGCGCTGCCAGCGGAAGGGCGGGTGGACCACGACGGTGCGCGCGCCGAGCCGCTCGGCCGCCTTCTGCGCCTTGACCAGCTTGGCCCAGGGGTCGCGGCCCCACACGCGCTGGGTGACGAGGAGGCAGGGGGCGTGCACGGCCAGCACCGGCAGCTGGTAATGGTCGGAGAGCCGCTCGAGCACGTCGATGTCCTGGCTCACCGGATCGGCGCCGACCATGACCTCGACGCCGTCGTAGCCGAGGCGCGCGGCCAGCTCGAAGGCGTCCGGAGTGCGCTCCGGATACACCGACGCGGTGGACAATGCGATCTTGGCGTTCGGGACTCGGATGACGTCGGTCACATCTGCCAGCCTAAGCCGGGTCACGGCCAGGTGGCGCTCCGCAACCCGGATGCAATCAAGATCACAATTGAACGCCCCGCATTCGGGCTGGTCTAGCGTGTTCTCATGGCGCGGATCGTGGACGGGGCCATCCCCAGTCCGAACATCTGGAACTCCCCTCGAACTTACGAGCTCGAGAACCGCGCCGTCGATCCCGAGGGCGTCGTGGACGCGGCGATGTCCGCCATCCGCCCGTGGACCGGGGGCGTCGTTCTGGACATCGGCTGCGGCACCGGCTTCCACCTGCCCGCCTTCGCCGCCACGGCGAGCAAGGTCGTCGGCGTCGAGCCGCATTCGGGCCTCGCCACGCTCGCCGGGGAGCGCTGCCGCGGGCTGCCCCGCGTCTCGGTCCACACGGCCACCGCCCAGGCGCTGCCGGTCCCCGACGCCTCCGTGGACGTCGCGGTGGCCCGGTGGGCGTACTTCTTCGGCCCCGGGTGCGAGCCCGGCCTGCGCGAGCTGTCCAGGGTCGTACGGCGGGGCGGGGCCGCATTCGTCGTCGACCTCGACGCCACCAGGGGCGCGTTCGGCGGCTGGTTCAGCCGCACGGTGCCGTCCTACTCCGCGGCGGCCGTGGAGGCCTTCTGGTCGCGCCACGGATGGCAGCGCCAGGAGCTCGACCTGCGGATGGCCTTCTCGTCCAGGGCCGACCTGGAGGCGGTGCTGCGCATCGAGTTCGCCCCCGCCGTGGCCGAGGAGGCGATCGCCGCGACCCCGGGCCTCGATCTCGACTACCCCAACGTGCTGCGCTGGCGCCACTTCTGACCTTCGCGGATCTCCCGGGACGCATCGGCTTGACCTTGACGTTGACGTCAACGATTAGCGTGAGTGCGTAACAGGGAGGGCCGATGCGGATCGGAGAGCTGGCCAGGCGAGCGGGTGTGAGCACCCGGGCCCTGCGCTACTACGAGCAGCAGGGGCTGCTCCCGGCCCGGAGGTCGTCCAACGGCTACCGGGAGTACGACGAGTCCGACCTGAAGCTCGTCACCGAGATCCGCTCCCTGATCACGGTGGGGTTCACCCTCGACGACGCCCGTCCCTTCGTGGAGTGCCTGCGAGCGGGCAACCACGCGGGAAACGCCTGCCCCGAATCCGTCGAGGTCTACCGGCGCAAGCTCGCCGAGATCGACGAGCAGATCCGCACCCTGCTCGGCCGAAGGGCCGAGGTCGCCGCACAGCTCTCCGAGGCGTGCCCCGGATGCGTGCTCAAAACTGGAGTAACCACATGATCACACTGACCGCCGAGAACTTCGACGAGCAGGTCCTCGCGAGCGACAAGCCCGTCCTGGTGGACTTCTGGACCGAGTGGTGCCCGCCTTGCCGCATGGTGGCGCCGATCCTGGAGGAGATCGCCCGCGAGTACGGCGAGCGGCTGACCGTGGCCAAGCTGAACGCCGAGGAGTTCCCCGAGATCGCCGCCCGCTACGACGTGATGGGCTTCCCCACGCTGAACCTCTACCGGAACGGCGAGGTGGTCCGCCAGATCCTCGGCGCCAGGCCCAAGCGCCTGCTGCTCGCCGAGCTGGACGGCCAGTTCTGATCCACCTCGCGGGCCGCGCGAGCGAGTTTGTCGGCCCGAGCCGATAGCGTGCCCCGCATGACCAAGACGCAGAAGCTCGGTTACCGCTGTGCCGAGTGCGGGTGGCGGGCCGCCAAATGGGTGGGCCGCTGCGGCGAGTGCCAGGCGTGGGGCACGGTCGACGAAGAGGGCGCGCGTGCGGGGGTCCACGTCGTCCAGGGCGGCGCGGTGTCCGCCCCCGCGCTGCCGATCAGCCAGGTCACGGCCGAGTTCGCCCAAGCACGCACCACCGGCATCGGCGAGCTCGACCGGGTGCTCGGGGGCGGCCTCGTGCCCGGCGCGGTCGTCCTGCTGGCCGGCGAGCCCGGCATCGGCAAGTCCACGCTCCTGCTGGAGGCCGCCGCCAGCACGGCCCGCCACGACACCGTGCTCTACGTCACAGGCGAGGAGTCCGCCGCCCAGGTGCGCATGCGCGCCGACCGCATCGGCGCCATCCAGGACCAGCTCTACCTGGCGGCCGAGACCGACCTCGCCGCGCTGGTCAGCCACGTCGAGAAGGTCCAGCCCCGGCTGCTCATCGTCGACTCGGTGCAGACCATCGGCTCCTCGGCGGCCTCAGGCGTCCCAGGCGGGGTCTCGCAGGTGCGCGAGGTCACGGGCAACCTCGTCCGCCTGGCCAAGGAGCGCGGCATGTCCACCGTGCTGGTGGGCCACGTCACCAAAGACGGCTCGATCGCCGGCCCGCGCGTTCTGGAGCACCTGGTCGACGTGGTGCTGCACTTCGAGGGCGACCGCCACTCCCGGCTGCGCATGGTCAGGTCCATCAAGAACCGCTTCGGCCCCACCGAGGAGGTCGGCTGCTTCGACCTCAACGAGCGCGGCATCCAGGGGCTGCCCGACCCGAGCGGGCTGTTCGTCTCGCGGCGCTCCGAGCCGGTGCCCGGCACCTGCGTCACCGTCACGGTGGAGGGCACCCGTCCGCTCCCCGCCGAGGTGCAGGCCCTCGTGGGGCCCACCGAGGCCCAGCAGCCGCGCCGGTCCTCCTCCGGGCTCGACCCCTTCCGCGTGACGATGATCCTCGCGGTGCTCGAGCGCCGGTTGAACGCCCGGCTGAGCGGCTGCGACGTCTTCACCGCCACCGTGGGCGGCATCCGGCTCAACGACCCCGCCGTCGACCTCGCGGTGATGCTCGCCGTGGCCAGCGCGGCCGGCGACCGGCCCCTGCCGCCCGGCCTGATCGTGCTCGGCGAGGTGGGCCTGGCGGGCGAGCTGCGGCCGGTCAGAGACGTCAGGCGCCGGGTGGCCGAGGCCGCCCGCCTGGGGTTCACCCACGCCCTGGTGCCCGCCGGTTCGCTCGACCAGGAGCCCTCCGCGCTGCCGAGGCCCGACGGGCGCGACGCCCTCCATCCGGTCCCCGTCAGCAGCCCTCCCATCCGCACGACGAACTTTTCCCACGGGTTCGACGTCACAGAGGCTGAGAACGTCTGGGACGCGCTCACGCACGTCACCTGAGCACTGTCCGGGTCCGGTCACCGCTTCGCCGGTAAACTGGGCGACGTCAGCGACCAGCGGGGGCCATGTGGCACACACCAACAAGGGGATCGACGAGCGCCGAAGATCCACCCTTGCCACGCTCGCTCCGGGCACCGAGCTGCGTGACGGCCTGGAGCGCATTCTGCGCGGGCACACCGGTGCCCTCATCGTGCTCGGCTACGACGAGACGGTCGAGATCGTCTGCACGGGCGGGTTCACGCTCGACGTGGAGTTCTCCGCGACCCGCCTGCGCGAGCTGGCCAAGATGGACGGCGCCATCGTGCTCAACCGCGCCGGCAACAAGATCGTGCGCGCGGCGGTCCACCTGGTCCCCGACTCCTCCATTCCCACCAACGAGTCGGGCACCCGGCACCGCACCGCCCAGCGGGTGGCGCGGCAGACCGGTTTTCCGGTGATCTCCATCAGCAAGTCCATGCGCATCATCGCCCTCTACCTCGACGGCATCCGCTATGTCATGGAGGAGTCCGCGGCGATCCTGTCCAAGGCCAACCAGGCCCTGGCGACCCTCGAGCGCTACAAGATGCGCCTCGACGAGGTCTCGGGCACCCTCTCGGCCCTGGAGATCGAAGACCTGGTCACGGCCCGCGACGTCTCCGCGGTGGTGCAGCGGCTCGAAATGGTCCGCCGCATCGCCGGCGAGATCGAGGGGTACGTCGTCGAGCTCGGCACCGACGGCCGCCTGCTCTCCCTGCAGCTGGCCGAGCTGGTCGCCGGCGTCGAGGAGGACCGCGACCTGATCATGCGCGACTACCTCCCCGCCGGGGCCGGACGCCGCCCGCTCCGGGTCTTCGAGTCGCTGGCCGAGCTCGACCGGCTGTCCCCCGGCGACCTGCTCGATCTCACGGCCGTCGCGCGCGTGCTCGGCCACGCGGGCTCCGAGGCCCTCGACGGGCCGGTGAGCCCGCGTGGGTTCCGTTTGCTGGCCAAGGTGCCCCGGCTGCCCGGCAGCGTCGTCGACCGCCTCGTCGACCATTTCGGGGGCCTGCAGAAGCTCCTGGCGGCCAGCACCGAGGACCTCCAGTCGGTGGGCGGGGTCGGCGAGTCCCGGGCGCGCAGCGTGCGCGAGGGGCTGTCGCGCCTCGCCGAGGCCTCCATCTTGGAGCGTTACGTCTGAGTCAGCGCAGGTGGAAGACCACTTTCGAGGTCTTCAGCGACTCCAGCCGGGCCGTCGCGACATAGGTGCCGTCGTGGGCCTTCGGACGGGCGGAGCGGCAGTCGGGCGCCGAACGGTGCCGGTCCCAGTCGACCATACGCACGTGGGGCACCCCGCGCCGCAGACGGCGCATGTCCTTGCCGTCGCCGCTCACGCAGTCGGCCGTCGACCAGACGCGGTCGGAACCCGAGGTGATGCGCACCTCCACGGCGCGCGGCCCGACGTCCACCGTGCAGTCGAGGCGGCCCATGTTGACGACGGTCAGCATGAAACGCGGCGTCCCCTTGCCCGAGTAGACGTCGGACTCGCCGCGCAGGCTGATGACGAGGTCGGGCCTCTGGCACGGGTCGCCGGGGTGGCGGGTGCGGGTCGGGACGGGCGAGGGCGTCGCTTTCACGGAGGGCCGCGCCGAGGGCGCCGCCTTGGCCGTCGCCGTGGGGCTCGGACTGGAGGTCGGCGCGGGTGCCACCGCGCCGCTCGCCCCCGGGCCCGGGTCCTTCGACCCCGCGACCGCGGGCCGAGCCGGCGAGCCCGACCCCAAGCCGCCGGACGCGCTCGTGCAGGCCCATGCGACCACGGCCACCACGACGAGAGCACCGGTGAGCACCGACACCCTGCGGCGCCAGTAGACGTCCGGCCCCTCTACGCCGACGTCACCACGGAACGTGTCCGGATCCATACTCACAGTATGGAGAGTTGTGGACCATCAAGGGTGTCGACCCGCCGATCGCGGAGAACGTGCTGGTTGGAGACGCATGACAGACCGGGGCAGATACGACGACATTGCCGCGTGAACCGAGCCTCGTCGAACTCCCGGCGACTCCACGATCCGTCTGTGAGACTCTCGCGTGGCCCGCGGTGCTTCCAGATGATCGCCACGCCGATCGCCGGGAACCTCCGGTGCGTCCCCAGGTGATCGCCACGCCGATCGCCGGGAACCTCCGGTGCGTCCCCGGGCGAGCGCCTCGCGGGGCGCCGGGAACCTCCGGTGCGTCCCCGGGCGAGCGCCTCGCGGGGCGCCGGCTCGCCTACCATCGACCGTATGACACGTGTGCTGGTCGTCGAGGACGATCCGGCCATCGGTTCTGAGCTGCTGGAGGCGCTCGGCAGCAACGGATACCAGGTGACCCTCGCGACCTCCGGCGGCCAGGCGCTGGAGCGGGTGCGAGACGGCGCGCCCGACCTCATCCTGCTTGATCTCGGGCTGCCCGACGTCGACGGCGTGGCCGTCTGCCGTCGCCTCCGCGGCGCCCTGCCGTTCACCGTGATCGTCGTGCTGACCGCCCGCACCCAGGAGTTCGAGGTGGTGGTCGCGTTGGACGCCGGCGCCGACGACTACCTCACCAAGCCCTTCAGGCTGACCGAGCTGCTCGCCAGGCTCCGCGCGCACCTGCGCCGCCAGACCGCGCCACCGGGGGAACGCACCCTTTCCGTCGGGCTCCTGACCCTCGACCTCCCCGCCCGCCGCGCGTACGTCTCCGGCGAGGCGCTGGCCCTGCGGCCCAAGGAGTTCGACCTGCTCGCGGCGCTGGCGTCCCGCGCGGGCGAGGTCGTGACGCGCGAGCAGCTCATGGACGACGTATGGGACGCCAACTGGTTCGGGCCGACCAAGACCCTCGACGTGCACGTCTTCGCCCTGCGCCGCAAGCTGAGCGAGCACGGCGAGGACCCCCAGCGCATCACGACCCTCAGGGGCCGCGGCTACCGCTACGAGATCGACATTTAGCCGGCTCGGGCCCGGGTCAGGCGGTGGGGAGGAGTAGGCTGAACACCGGCGGTGAGAGCCGGCGAAGGACCAGCCGCCCGCCTTCCGCCTCGGCGAGCGACCGCGCCAGCGCCAGGCCGATGCCGTGTCCCTCCTCGTCGCCGGAGCGGCGCGCGAACACATCGGCCCCCTCGGGGATCCCCGGCCCCTGATCGGCCACCTCGATCGCGACCCCCTCACCGAGGTCGGCCACGTCCACGGTGATCTCGCCCTTCCCGTGCGCGACGGCGTTGTCCAGCAGCACCTGCAAGATCTGCCGGAGCGCCGCCGGCGACGCGGCGACGGCGGGCAGCTCGTCGGGCAGGTTCAGCGCCACGAACCGCCCCTGCGCGGCCAGCCCTCCGTACCAGGTCTCGCGGACCTCTTCCAGGAGCGCCCCGACGTCCAGGCACCGGTCCTGCGCGCCGCTCTCGCGCGTGAGCCGTACGAGATCCTCGATGACCGTACGCAACTGCTCGCCCCGGGCGAGAGCCGTGCGAATGGCGTCCTCGCGCTGGGCCTCCGGGCGGGCCAGGGCGGACTCCAGGCCCAGGAGCATGCCGGTCAGGCGCGTACGGAGCTGGTGGGAGACGTCGGCGCTGAAGGCGCGCTCGCGTTCGAGCACCTCCCCGAGCCGCTGCGCGGTCGACTCCAGGGCGAGGCCCGCGACATCGGCCTCCCGCACGTCCGAGCGGGGGGCGCGGATGGAGAAGTCACCCGCGCCGAGGGCCTGGGCCGCCCGCGTCAGGTGTTCCAGCGGCGCGGCCAGCCGGCTGGACGCGCGCAGCGCGAACACGATCGCCAGGCTGATGACGATCACCGCCAGCCCGGCCATGAGCAGCCACGTCTCGTGTACCCGGTCGGAGACCTCGTCGTACGGCGTGGCGACCCGCACCACGCCCTTGCGCACCTCGTCGGAGGGGATGGGCGCGGAGACCGCCATGAAGCCGTTCTCCACGGCCTCGTGCACGTGGCCGTCCTGGGAGTTGACGGCCAGAGTCGATCTCTTGGGCCCGTCGCCGAACAGCAGGGCGCCATCGGTGGCGTAGACGCCGACGCGGAGCCCGGTGGGCAGCCCCTTGGGCAGCGTGACCGATGCCGTGCCGCTCCTCATCACCTCGTCGGGGATCGCGGCGGCGATCCACGCGGCGTCGCGCCCGAGGGCCGCCGCCGTCTCGTCGTGGTACAACCGCTCGACGGACAGCGCGAGGGGTACCGCGAACAGCGCCACGGCGGGGGCGGCGATGCCCACGATCGCCACCAGCACCCTGCGCCGCAACGGAGTGCTGTGAGGCTCCCGCGTGACACTCCTCATCGGGACGGACTTCCGGAACTCCTCATCCGGACAGGGTCCCAGAAGGCGGGTAAGCGCCCCGCTAACACCCCCTGATCAGGCACTCGAAGGGCAACGGCGGAAAGGTAAGGGGTGCGATAACCGGGCTTTGACCCGCATCACACGAGCGGCTGTCTACGGTGGCGCACATGGCTTCCCAGACCGCGACGCGGCCTCTCCTCACCGCCCCTGCCTGCCTATGAGCACCTGGGGGCAGGTGACGCGAACGGGCGTGGGCCGGGGTCCACAGGATCTAGGCTCGACGTCGTGGGAACCGGACTGCATGCCCCCATCCTCGACTGGTACGCCGAGAAGGCCCGAGACCTTCCCTGGCGACGACCGGGCGCGAGCCCCTGGTCGATCCTGGTCAGCGAGATCATGCTCCAGCAGACCCCTGTGGCCCGCGTCCTGCCGATCTGGACCGAGTGGATGGAGCGCTGGCCCACGCCCGCCACGCTGGCCGCCGAGCCGCCCGGTGAGGCCGTACGCCACTGGGGGCGCCTCGGATACCCCCGCCGCGCCCTCAACCTGCACGCGTGCGCCCGAGCCGTCACCACGGAGCACGACGGGGAGGTCCCGTCGTCCTACGACGAGCTGCGCAGGCTCCCCGGCATCGGCGACTACACGGCGGCCGCCGTGGCGAGCTTCGCGTTCGGCCGCAGCCACGCCGTCCTGGACACCAACGTGCGGCGGGTGCTGGCACGCGCGGTGCGCGGCGAGGAGTATCCCCCGAAGGCCACCACGACGGCCGAGCGCAAGCTGGCCGAGTCGCTGCTGCCCGCCCTGGACGCCCCGCGCTGGGCGGTCGCCGTCATGGAGCTCGGGGCGCTGGTCTGCACCGCTCGCGCGCCCCGCTGTGCCGACTGTCCCGTGGCCGGCCTCTGCGCCTGGCGCCTTGCGGGCCGTCCGGCCTACGACGGCCCCGAGCGGCGCGGCCAGACGTACGCGGGCACTGACCGGCAGTGCCGGGGGCGGTTGCTGGCGGTTCTCAGGGAGGCCCACGGCGCGGTGCCCAAGGCCGCGCTCGACGTCGTCTGGGCCGATGCGGTGCAACGGGAGCGGGCTCTGGACGGCCTTGTCGCCGACGGACTGGCCGAAGCGCTGGCCGAGGGCACCTACCGGCTGCCCGTCTGAGCTATTACGGCGTGCCGTTCTGGGTCACTACGGCGTGCCGGTCCGAGTGGTCACGCCGGCCGCCTCGCTGCGGACTCGGTGATCACGCCGGTCGCCTTGGTATGACGGTCATCTCAACCGCCGCGCGCGTCCCTGACGCGGCGGGGTGGCCGGTCAGGCGGCGAGCTTGAGGCCGAGGGCGGTGAGGTTGCGGCGGGTCCAGTCGAGCTCGTCGGCGAGCGTGGCCACGAGCGCGGCCGGGCCCTTGCCCTTCGCGGGCGACGCCAGGCCGTGCGCCTCCACCTCGATGTGGGCGCCGCCGATCATGGGGCCCGACAGGATCGCGGCCAGGGTGTTCTCCAGGATCGACTCGGTGCCGGGGACCTCGCCGGTGTGGTTGTGCACGTGGCCGAGCTTGACCACGGAGGCTCCCGCCGCGGCCACCCCGCGCAGGGCCGCACCGGGCTCCTCGACACCGCAGGTCAGGTGGCAGGCGTCCAGGCAGACCCCGAGGTACTCGGAGTCGATGCCGCACACGCGCTCCACGGCCTGCTCGGTGGTCTCGAGCACGCACCCCGGCCACGGCTGGAATCCCACCCTGATGGTCTTGCCGGTCACGCTGTGCAGGCCGCGGAGCTCGCGCGAGAGCCGGTCGAGCCGCCGGGACGCGATGGCGTGCAGGTCTGAGGGCCAGTCGCGCCGCCAGCCGATGGGGATCGTCGAGATGCTCCCGAAGCGGACATCCTCGGGGAGCAGGAAGGCGAGGATCTTCGCGAGGGCCATCGTGTAGCGGTATCGCTCGGGCTTGGCCCAGTCGGGGCCGGGGCTCTCCTGCCCCATCCCCCGGCCGCCCGCCCCGTTCAGGCTGACGACCTCCAGGCCGCGCTCCTCCAGGGAGCGGCGCAGCCGTACGAGCTCGATGCGGTCGGCGATGAGGTGGTCGGCGACGCCGGGCGCCAGCCAGAGGCCGATGCCGAGCCGGTCGACGCCGAGCCGTTTCCGCACGGGAACGGCGTAACGGGTGAGATGGGCGATCAGGTTCTCCAGGTCCTCCGCGGGGTGAACGCCCGCGTTGTAGGACAGGTGAACGAGCGTGCCGTCCTCATGACACAGGCGCATTCGGTGCCTCCCAGGCGTACTACGCTTCGGACCTCATCGCTTCACGTGGCCGGCATGGCCACATGAGGCAGGGGTCCCCTACATGCCGGGAATCCGGCCTTGGCCTGCCCGAGTCTGCCCGGTGGGCACCGAACCCGCGTCCCTCCGGCAGCGGATGCCCCGCTACACCGACGGGTGGATCTCGGCGATGTGCACCGTACTCAGTGGATCTTGTGAGCCACCTGGTCGAGACTTGGCCCGATTCGCTCTACGGAGTGTAGTACTACCTTCGGTGGTGTCATAGCGAATCGGACCAATGTGATCTCACGAAATACGAAAGACCCCTCGTGAGGTGCTCTCACGAGGGGTCCCTTCGAACCTGCCGGTCGGCAGGCGCGGTCAAGACGACCGCGCCTCGCCTTACGGCGGCGTGTTACGGGCGCGTGCGGTCGGCCGGTCCGGCAGAGGCGCCGGCGCGGGTGCTCGCGTCCTCCACGATCGCCGCCGCGGAGTCCGGGATCTCCGGCTGTGCCCGCTGCTCACCGTTGAAGGTGAACGTGGCCTCGTCGCCCTCGCCCTCGATCGCGATCTTGACGACCTGACCGGGACGCAGGTCGCCGTACAGGATCTTCTCCGACAGCGAGTCCTCCAGCTCACGCTGGATGGTGCGGCGGAGCGGACGGGCGCCGAGGACCGGGTCGTAACCACGCTCGGCCAGAAGCTGCTTGGCCTCCGGCGTGAGCTCCATGCTCATGTCGCGGTCCTTCAGACGCGCGTCCACCTGCGCGAGCATCAGATCGACGATCTTGATGATCTCGGCCGGCGTGAGCTGGTGGAAGACCACGGTGTCATCGACACGGTTGAGGAACTCGGGCCGGAAGTGCTGCTTGAGCTCCTCCTGGACCTTCGACTTCATCCGGTCGTAGTTGCCCTCGACGTCGTTGTTCTTCGCGAACCCGACCCCGATGCCCTTGGAGATGTCACGGGTGCCGAGGTTGGTCGTCATGATGATGACGGTGTTCTTGAAGTCGACGACCCGCCCCTGGGCGTCGGTCAGGCGACCGTCTTCCAGGATCTGCAGCAGCGAGTTGAAGATGTCCGGGTGGGCCTTCTCGATCTCGTCGAACAGGACCACGGAGAACGGCTTGCGCCGCACCTTCTCGGTCAGCTGGCCGCCCTCTTCGTACCCGACGTAGCCGGGAGGGGAGCCGAACAGCCGGGAGACGGTGTGCTTCTCCATGAACTCGGACATGTCCAGCATGATCAGCGCGTCCTCGTCCCCGAAGAGGAACTCGGCCAGCGCCTTGGACAGCTCGGTCTTACCGACACCGGACGGGCCGGCGAAGATGAACGAACCACCCGGACGGCGCGGGTCCTTCAGACCGGCGCGCGTGCGGCGGATCGCCCGGGACAGACCCTTGATGGCGTCGTCCTGACCGATGATGCGCTTGTGCAGCTCGTCCTCCATGCGGAGCAGGCGCTGCGACTCCTCCTCGGTCAGCTTGAAGACCGGGATGCCGGTGGCCGTCGCGAGGACCTCGGCGATGAGCTCCTCGGTGACCTCGGCGACGACATCCATGTCGCCGGCCTTCCACTCCTTCTCGCGCCTGTCGCGCTTGAGCTGGAGCTGCTTCTCCTGGTCACGGAGGGCCGCCGCCTTCTCGAAGTCCTGCGCGTCGATCGCGGACTCCTTGTCGCGGCGCACCTGCGCGATCTTCTCGTCGAACTCGCGGAGGTCCGGCGGCGCGGTCATGCGGCGGATGCGCATGCGCGAGCCGGCCTCGTCGATGAGGTCGATCGCCTTGTCCGGCAGGAACCGGTCGCTGATGTAACGGTCGGCCAGCTGGGCCGCCGCCACCAGGGCCGCGTCGGTGATCGTCACGCGGTGGTGGGCCTCGTAACGGTCGCGCAGACCCTTGAGGATCTCGATCGTGTGGCTGAGCGAGGGCTCGGCCACCTGGATCGGCTGGAAACGGCGCTCTAGCGCGGCGTCCTTCTCCAGGTGCTTGCGGTACTCATCGAGCGTGGTCGCGCCGATGGTCTGCAGCTCGCCCCGGGCCAGCATCGGCTTCAGGATGCTGGCGGCGTCGATCGCGCCCTCGGCGGCACCCGCACCGACCAGCGTGTGAAGCTCGTCGATGAACAGGATGATGTCGCCGCGCGTGCGGATCTCCTTGAGCACCTTCTTGAGGCGCTCCTCGAAGTCACCGCGGTAGCGGGAACCGGCGACCAGCGCGCCCAGGTCGAGGGTGTAGAGCTGCTTGTCCTTGAGGGTCTCGGGCACCTCGCCCTTGACGATCTTCTGGGACAGGCCCTCGACCACGGCGGTCTTGCCGACGCCGGGCTCGCCGACCAGGACGGGGTTGTTCTTGGTCCTGCGGGACAGGACCTGCATGACCCGCTCGATCTCCTTGTCGCGCCCGATCACCGGGTCAAGCTTGCCCTCGCGGGCGGCCTGGGTCAGGTTGCGGCCAAACTGGTCCAGCACAAGGGAGGTCGACGGAGCCGACTCCTGCGGGCCACCGGCGGCCGCGGGCTCCTTGCCCTGGTAGCCGTGGAGCAACTGGATGACCTGCTGCCGGACGCGGTTGAGGTCGGCGCCAAGCTTCACCAGCACCTGAGCGGCCACGCCCTCGCCCTCACGGATGAGGCCGAGGAGGATGTGCTCGGTGCCGATGTAGTTGTGACCCAGCTGCAAGGCCTCGCGGAGCGACAGCTCAAGGACCTTCTTGGCGCGCGGGGTGAAAGGAATGTGCCCCGACGGCGCCGACTGCCCCTGGCCGATGATCTCCTCGACCTGCTGGCGCACACCCTCAAGACTGATGCCCAGGCTCTCAAGCGCCTTGGCCGCCACGCCTTCGCCCTCATGGATCAAGCCAAGAAGAATGTGCTCAGTGCCGATGTAGTTGTGGTTGAGCATCCGGGCCTCTTCTTGGGCCAGGACGACAACCCGCCGTGCGCGGTCAGTGAACCTTTCGAACATCTCGTCGCTCCCTCACAGAGCGGTCAGGCAGCTCGGGATATCCGGGCCCGCCGCATCCGCATGCTAGCCCCGACCGGTGACCGCTCATTACAGGAGACGTTCCCCGAGAGCAGGGCGTTCACGCTCCATCCAACTACTGTTGGGGGGTCACATGTTCCCGCTACGCCGCAAGCGAACGACGTTTAACTTCGCCGATTTACGTGAACCCCTCGGCCGCACCCCGGACGATCACGCTCGGATAACACGATCATGCGGCTATGACGGCGATTGATGACCCAACGCCGCCATAGCCGAGTGATCACAAAGGGCTCGTCAGTGTGCCGCTTCGTACTGCTCCACCACGGAGGAGGCAATACGGCCGCGCTCACTCACGGAGATCCCGTGGGCCTTGGCCCACGCGCGGATCTCCGAGCTCTTTTCCCGGGACGGACGCTGGCCGCCACCGCGCTTACGGCCGCGCGTGGAGCCGCCCTCGGCCCTACGGGCTCCGGAGACGAAAGAGGACAGCGCCTCGCGCAGCTTCTTGGCGTTGTCGCCGCTCAGGTCAATCTCGTAAGCGGAGCCGTCAATCGCGAAGGTGACTGTCTCATTGGCCTCGCCACCATCGAGGTCGTCGATGAGTATCTTCTGGATCTGCGTGGCCATCTGGCAATCCTTTCGCAGAGCATTGTTCGATTCGCCAGCTAAACATATACCCGGTAACCCTGGCTGACAATTCAAGGAACCTGTGGATTCACGGGGAACACGGCACCGGACCTGCCGGGTCAGTCGGAAGAAGCCTCCGACGACTTCGCCGAGGCTTCCGCCTCCCGCCGCCTGCCCTCCGCTTCGGAACGCATCAGCTTCACGACGCCGATGATGACCACCGCGGCGACTACCGCTGGTGGTATCAACGCGGACAATACATCGTTCATTGATCCTCGCTCCACGCGGGGGGTGGCATTCACCGGTCCCCCACGTTAATTGTCACACGAGACTCCCTGAGCCCGTACCACGGTTGCCTGATCGGGGAGTCAGGATCCGACTCTATCCCCACAGGAGGTCAGCGCGTGTTGCGGGGCGGCGGTCCATACCCGCCGAAGGACCGTTCCAGAGCATTCTCCGTCTCTCCAGCCGTCTTACCGGATGCCCCAGGAAAGGTGATCCCCTGAAAACACGGACGGGACGGCCGCAGTGCGACCGCCCCGCCCATAAAGCTGATCTCAGCGTGGTGCCTTGACGACAACGGTGCCCGCCAGCTTGTCGTGCAGGCCCTGCTGCAGCGGCTTGTCGGTGAGGATTAGCACGCCCAGCACGAGGACGAAGATGGACGAGAGCCATCCCAGCAAGGGAATGCCGTAGAGAACCATCACGCTCGGGAAGATAGCGGAACGCTTCATCACCAGGGACGAATCCAGGGGCCCGCCGCCGAGTGCGGCAAGACGGATCTTCATCACCTTCTTGCCGAGGGTCTGACCGTCCTTGGAATGCAGCACATAGTCATAGGCGGCATACGCGCCGAACGCGATGATCCCCGCCAGCAGGCCGGGGAGCACGTATGACCCCGCCAGCGTCGGGTTCGCGAGGATGTCCGCCGCCGAGGGCACGAAGATCGCCGACAGGATGGCGGTCAGGATCCCGTAGACGATGCCGAAGATCACATTGTCGATGATCCGGGCGACGAGGCGCTCCCACCACTCGGCGAGCGGGGCGGGCACTCCCTGGGGAAGCGGCGCGCCCTGCGGAGCGCCATAGGGCGGCGGAGCGCCGTAGGGGTTGCCGTAGTCCCCACCCTGGGGGTTGCCGTAGGGCTGGCCGGGAGGCGGCGGAGGCTGGTAGGGATTACCGGGGGGTGGTTCTGCCGTCATTAGAGCACCTTTCGCGACAGGCGTAGGAAGCTGCGGTTCGTGCAAGGTCCTATCGCATGTACGTGTATGTCCGTTACCGGTACGCCGACTTCGTCACCGGGGTCCCCGGAGCCTGCCGTTCGCCTCTTCCATGAGCACTGCGCTGGAGTTCAGGTGCGGTTTTTCCGGGATTTTCACGGACGGGTTGCCTGAGGGTCTCACGGATCGCGCCAAGGGTCTCGCGAACGGTACGCGAGGGGCGTCGTGGACAGAATGCGACGGCGGGAGCAGACGCCCCACGGGTGGACGCGGGCAGGAAAAAGGGCCGGAGGACGGCATCCCCCGGCCCTTTCGCCGGCCTTACTTGATCTTGACGACGATGGTGCTCGCGGCCTTGTCGTGAAGGCACTGCTGGAGCGGCTTGTCCCAGAACTGCCAGAGCACGTTCACCAGGTAGAAGATCCAGCCGACCCAGCTCACCAGAGGAATCCACTGGAGAAGCTGCGGCGGTCCCCAGAGGACGGCCGCCCGCTTGATCGCCGTGTCGGTCTTCAGGCCGCCGGCGTCCAGCGTGCCGCCCACCGCGACGACCTTGATGCCCATCACGATCTTGCCGACCGTCTGGCCGCGCTGCTTGAGCATCAGGAACTCGTAGGCGATCCACGTGGCGCCGACGAGCAGCGAGTTCAGCAGCAACGCGAGGAAGGCCCCGCCTCCGGGAGTGACCGCTCCCGTGTTGACGTCGAAGCTGGCCGAAGTCACGAGGATCGCCGTCAGCGCGATGTTGATGATCAACCACGGGATCCCGAGGATCACCCCGTCGATGATGCGGGCGACCAGGCGCTGCCACCACTCAGCCAGAGGCGCCGGCGCGCCCGGGGGCTGCACGCCCGCCGGAGCGTACGGCTGCTGGTAGCCGCCCTGCGGGTAACCCGGCTGGCCGTAGCCCTGCGGGGCGTACCCCTGCTGGCCGTACTGCGGCTGCTGGCCATAGGCGGCCTGCTGCTGCCCGTACTGCGGCTGACCGTACTGCTGGTCGCCGTAGCCCTGCTGGCCGTACTGCTGCTGACCGTACTGCTGCTGACCGTACGGGGCCTGCTGGCCGTACGCCTGCTGCTGGTCCTGGCCGGGCTGCTGGCCGTAACCCTGCTGGCCGTACTGCGACTGCTGACCGTAGGCGCCCTGCTGGCCATACTGCTGCTGGCCGTACGCCTGCTGCTGGTCATAACCGGGCTGCTGGCCATAGCCCTGCTGCCCCTGCTGGCCGTACTGCGGCTGCTGGCCGTACGCTCCGGTGCCGCCCTGCGCCCCGTAGGCTCCTTGCTGGCCGTACTGCTGGCCGGAACTCGGCTGCGAGTCCTGCTGACCCTGCTGGCCCTGCTGGCCATATGCCTGCTGACCCTGCTGACCGTACGGCTGCTGGGGGTAGCCCTGGCCGTACGCTCCGGTGCCGCTCTGCTGCCCGTAAGCCCCCTGCTGGCCGTACGGCTGCTGCCCGTAGGACTGCTGGCCGTAGGACTGCTGGCCGTAGCTGTTCTCTGATGTCGGCTGGGGACGGTGAACGACCGTCACCTCCGGATCTGCGCCCGGGAGGGGCCGATCGGCGTTGTGCTGCTGCCCATATTGCGGAGATCCGGATGACGATTGATCGTCGTCCGGCTCGTCCCGTGGGTACGGCGGCTGTCCGGTGCTCACCGTGTCACCTCACTTCGGCTTCGCATGCGGCATGTCAGACACACATGCTGTGGTGTTGCCCAACGTAGCGACAGTGGCATCAGCAGTCACCTTTCCATCGCGTCATCCTGGAGGTCAAGATCGCGGGATCAGATGGAGAAGCATGCGCGTGTTACCGAGAGTGTTCGGCTTTACGTGTTCCAGATCGAGGAACTCGGCCACGCCCTCATCGTAGGAGTCGAGCAACTCGGCGTACACCTCCGGAGACACCGGAGTGCCCTGGACCTCCTCGAACCCGTGCTTGGCGAAGAATCCGACCTCGAAGGTGAGGCAGAAGACCCTCTGCAAACCTAGCTCCCGCGCGGTGTCCAGCAGCGCCGCCACGATCATGTGGCCGATGCCGAGGCCGCGGCAGCTCACGTCGACGGCGACGGTGCGGATCTCCGCGAGGTCCTCCCAGAGCACGTGCAGCGCCCCGCAGCCCACCACGACACCGTCGCTCTCGGCGACCCAGAACTCCTGGACGTCCTCGTAGAGGGTGACGGTCGACTTGCGCAGCAAGCGGGGGCCGTCGCCGGAATAGGTGTCGACCAGTCGCCTGATGGTCCGGACATCGGGAGTGCGGGCTCGCCTGACGACGAGCGTGCTGCCGGCGCGTACGGGCTCCACGACCTGCTCCATGACCGGCCAGCGTATCCGGCCTACGACGGCCCGGCTTTTCCGGCTGTGCCGGTTCGCGCGCCATAACGGACGGACCCAAAACCCCTTCCGTCCCCACTGCTGTCGCGCTGGGTAGCCGAGCGAGTGCCGTGCGTCGAAATCCATGGCCTTGTCGACATTTCATAGCCGATGCGGTGACGGACCTGCGATTTTCTGCGGCAAGTGACCCCCAAAGACCAGTAAACCCAGGGTAACGTGGGCCCGTCGTCGCAGCGGGCGTGATCTTCTCGTGACACGCCGGTTGTGAAACCTCAACAGAATTCGCAGTTCTGGTTGAGCAGGAACCTCGACTGCACTAGTGTCCAGCGTCAATGTCGGTCATCGCGCAGCGGTGGCTGAAACCGCCTAATCCCGGCCACATCCAAAGTGGCGGGGAGCCGGGGACCCAATGGTGAGACACGGGGCACACCCCGGCGAACCACCACCCCTGGGGTGAATCCGAGAGGGAGGCATCGCGATCCTCCATGGTCACGCACTCGGTAGGGCTACTCCGGCCCGAACCCGTCAGCTAACCCGGTAGGCGGCCGAGGAGAGGAGCTTGTTGGTGCAGCCTAGGCGCACGCCCGGAAAGAGCGAAGGCAGGCATGCCCGCTCCCGAGAGCGGAGCCCGCGTTCCTGGCTCGGCACGGTCATGGGAGCGCCCAAGCGCCTCCCACGCCGTATCGCGCTCGTCACCGTCACCCTGACGGCCGTGACCTTCGGGTCGCCGCTGATGACCGCGACCGCCGATCCCAAGCCCAGCCTGAACCAGCTGAAGACCCAGGTCGAGCACCTCTACAACCAGATCGAGTCACTCACCGAGCAGTACAACGGCCAGAAGGAGCGCCTCAAGCAGGCGCAGCGTTCCGCCGATCTCGCCAAGAAGACGCTGGCCAAGAGCCAGACCGATCTGGAGGAGAAGCGCCGCAAGGCCGGGCTGTACGCGCAGGACGCCTACATGACCGGCGGCATCGACTCCTCGCTGGCCCTCGCCATGTCCGGCGACCCCGCCGGCTACCTCGACCGTGCGGCCACCACCTACGCCCTCCAACTGCAGCAGGGCGAGGAGGTCTCGCAGATCACCAAGGCCATGGACATGGCCGAGCGCGCCAAGGCGAGCGCCAAGGCCCGCGAGGTCGAGGTCAAAAAGCTCGTCACCGACCTGTCGTCCCAGCGCGACAAGATCCGCGCCCTGGTCTCCAAGACCGAGAGCAGCCTGTTCAAGCGGGCTCTGTCCCAGGCCGGCCAGTCGTTCGGCAGGGCGACGAAGATCGACATCCCGATCCCGGGTCAGGGCAAGGCCGCCGAGGCCGCCAAGTGGGCGCTGACGCAGCAGCTCAGGCCGTACGTCTGGGGCGCCGCGGGCCCGACCACCTTCGACTGTTCCGGCCTGGTCATGTGGGCCTACCAGAAGGTCGGCATCAGCCTCCCCCACTACACCGGCGACCAGTGGACCGCGGGAACCCACGTGTCCCGGCAGGATCTTCGGCCAGGCGACCTGGTCTTCTTCTACAACGACCTGCACCACGTGGGCATCTACATCGGCGGCGGCATGATGGTGCACGCGCCTCACACCGGTGACGTCGTGCGGGTGGCCCCCCTCGGCAACCGGCCGTTCGCCGGCGGCGTGCGCATCGCCGACTGACCGCCCGAAGGCACCGCCCGCGCCCGCACGGCGCAGAGGAGCCACACGCACGGCACAGGGCAGGCCACACGCACGGCACAGAGCGACACGCGGGCAGGCAGTGGTTCAGGCCTGCCCGCCGCGCACTCCTCGCCGCACGGCCCGCACCATCGGCTAGATGAGCCGGCGACGCGCCGCCCAGGCCACCGCCTCGATGGCGGTGGCGACGCCGATGCGGTCGCAGATGCCCCGGAGGCGGCGCCGCACCGTGCGACCGCTCACATCCAGCCGGCGACCCACCCTGTCGACTGTCACGCCCTTGGCCAACTCGGCGAGCAAAAGAAGATCATCGTCGCTCAATCCCACACCGTCTGATCCCGGGGGAATGTCATTCTCCCGGGAAACCAGATCCGGATACGCCATCGGGTGTCCTCCCCCACGACGAACTCGGCAACATGCTGAATGCTTCGGCCCGCCCGTCAGGAACGGTAAACGCCATCTTGAAAGGTCGTCAAGCGCCGGCCTCGATACGCGTTACGTTCGTGATTGACATACCAGTCCATATGTGAACTACTCATGACATGTCCGCGAACCTATAGGTCTGCCGTACACCGACCGAGATCACGTGGGCACCCGGTCACGGCCCCGGCGAGGCGCGACCACGGTGCTGGTGGGTGGCGGGTTCCCGGCCCCGGCCTCCGGACCTCGGGCACGGATATATGATCAGCGCCTAATTCAGCCTCTGAAATACGGGTCGTTTCATACCTTTTCCGGCTGGACGGCGCGCGACATGCCGCCGGGCCCTGATTTGTCGCTATCGATCACGTCCGGGCGTCGTAATCGGCGCGGACCGCCTCCACGTCCCAGATATGGATCTCCGCCCACCGCTTGATCGCCATCATTACCGGCATGAGCGACGTGCCCAGTGGCGTCAGCTCGTGGCCGACCCGGATGGGCCCCGACGGTGTGACCGTGCGGGTGACGATGCCGTCGCGTTCGAGGCCACGCGGCGTCGTGGGCCCGTGGACGGCTGGTGCTGGCCCCTGAGGCCGCCCGCGGGGCTCAGCTGGTGTTGCGGTTGTAGATGAGGCGCAGGCCGATGAGCGTGAGCCACGGCTCGTGCACGTCGATGGAGCGGGCCTCGTCGACCACCAGCGAGGCGAGGGAGCCCGTGGCCACGACGGTCACGTCGTCGGGGTCGGCGGCGAGCTCGGGCGCCATGCGCTCGACGATGCCGTCGACCTGGCCGGCGAAGCCGTAGATGATGCCCGCCTGGAGTGCCTCGACGGTGTTCTTGGCGATCACCGAGCGCGGCCGTACGAGCTCGACCTTGTGGAGTTGCGCTCCCGCCGCCGCCAGGGCGTCGACCGAGATCTCGATGCCCGGGGCGGTCACCGCGCCGACGTACTCGCCCTTGGCGGAGACCGCGTCGAACGACGTGGCCGTGCCGAAGTCGACGATCACGCACGGCCCGCCGTACAGCGTGATGGCGGCGAGCGCGTTCACGATGCGGTCGCTGCCGACCTCCTTGGGGTTGTCCATGCGCACCGGCACCCCGGTGCGGACGCCGGGCTCCACGATGACGGCGGTGACGTCGCCGTAGTAGCGCCTGCACATCTCGCGCATCTCGTTCAGCACGGAGGGGACCGTCGAGCAGATGGCTATGCCGCTGATGTCCGCGCCCTTGAGCAGGGGGCTCTGGCCGAGCAGCCCCTGGAGGACGACCGCGATCTCGTCGGCGGTGCGCCGCGCGTCGGTGGCGAGGCGCCAGTGCTCGATGACCTCCTCGCCCTCGAACAGGCCGAGCACGGTGTGGGTGTTGCCGACGTCGATCGTTAGCAGCATCAAGCCCCCCGAAGGTCCAGAGCGATGTCGAGTGCGGGCGCCGAGTGGGTCAGCGCGCCGACAGCAAGGTAGTCAACACCGGTTTCGGCCACTTGACGGGCCGATTCCAGGGTGAGTCCTCCGCTGGACTCAAGGCGTGCCCTGCCGTTCACCAGCCGGACGGCGCGCGTCAGCTCCTCAACGGTGAAGTTGTCCAGCAGGATCTCCTCCGCCCCCTCGGCGAGCACCGGTTCGAGCTGGTCGACCCGATCGACCTCCACCTCGATCGGCAGCCCGGGATAGGCCTGTCGCACAGCGCGGAACGCCTCGGCGACCCCACCGGCCGCCACCACGTGATTGTCCTTGATCAAGGCCGCGTCGGAAAGCGACATACGGTGATTGACCCCGCCCCCGCACCGCACGGCGTACTTCTCCAGGGCTCGCAGGCCGGGCAGGGTCTTGCGGCTGTCACGGACGCGCGCGTTCGTCCCCGCCACCGCCTGGACCCAGCGGTGGGTCAGGGTGGCGATGCCGGACAGGTGGGTGAGCAGGTTGAGCGCGGTGCGCTCGGCGGTGAGGAGGTCGCGAGCCGGCCCGGAGACCGTCATCAGCACATCACCGCGCGCGACCCGCTCACCGTCCTTCACGTGGCGCTCGGCGGTCAGGCGTCCCCGGGAGGAGAAGGAGAACACCGCTTCAGCGACCGCGAGCCCGGAGACGACGCCGTCGGCACGCGCCACGACGTCGCCCGCGGCCACCTGGGCTTCGGGGATCGTGGCGATGGTGGTCACGTCGCCTTCCTGGGCCAGGTCCTCGGCGATCGCGGTGCCGACCAAGGCCATGACGGCCGCCGGATCGAGGCCCGCTCCGACGAGCTCGGTCTCGACCTGGTGCGGGAGCATGGTCGTGCGGTCCTCGTCGTGCTGCCGGTAGGTCATGGACAGTCCCTCCTCGGTCAGGGTCACATCGAGGTGCCCCAGCCACCAGGCATCATTTCGCTCGGGGAAGTCCTCACGCCAGTGCGATCCGCGTGTCTCCTCCCGCGCCCGCGCCGCCGTGACGAGCGCGGTGGCCACGGTGAGCAGGTTCGTGGCCTCCCAGGACTCCGTGCAGGGCTCGACGGCCACCGGGGTCCAGCGGGCGTCCAGGAGGCCGCGGGCGACCTCCGACAGGCTGCGCTCGCTCCGCAGCACTCCGGCGCCGCCGCTCATCCGCCCCTGGACGCGCGACCGTACCCGAGGGTCGACCAGCCCGGTGGCCCGCCCGTCCTCGACCGGCTCGCCCGGATCGGCCCGTACGGACGCGGGTTCGGCCGGCGCGGCCCGTACGGACGCGGGTTCGGCCGGCGCGGCCCGTACGGACGCGGGTTCGGCCGG
>NZ_JBFBIK010000024.1:0-9548 GCF_040685555.1 Sphaerisporangium sp. NPDC088356 | reverse complement strand
CCGGCCCGGACCGGGCGGACGCGGGCTCATCCGGCGCGGGCCCGGCGGCCGGGCCGGGCCGTGAGGAGGCGAGGTCGGCCGCGATGCGCTCGGCGAAGACGAGCCCTTCGAGCAGCGAGTTGGAGGCGAGCCGGTTCGCGCCGTGCACGCCCGTGCAGGCCACCTCACCGCAGGCGTACAGGCCCGCGACGTTCGTACGGCCGCGCGGGTCGGTGCGGACGCCACCGCTGGCGTAGTGGGCGGCCGGCGCCACGGGGATCGGCTCGCGCACCGGGTCGATGCCGTGTTCCAGGCAGGTCGCGTGGATCGTCGGGAAGCGGGAGCGCCACTTCTCCTCGCCGAAGTGCCGGGCGTCGAGATAGACGTGATCCGCGCCGGTCTCCAGCATCCGGCGCATGATCGCCTTGGCGACCACGTCGCGCGGGGCGAGCTCGGCCAGCTCGTGGACGCCGGTCATGAACCGCTCGCCCGCGCCGTCCACCAGGAGGGCGCCCTCGCCGCGCACCGCCTCGGAGATGAGCGGCTGCTGGCCGGTCGACCCTTCTCCAAGCCACAGGACGGTCGGGTGGAACTGTACGAACTCCAGGTCGCGCACGACCGCGCCGGCCCGCAGCGCCAGGGCGACCCCGTCGCCGGTGGACACGACGGGGTTGGTCGTCGCCGCGTACACCTGGCCCATGCCGCCGGTGGCGAGCACGACGGCGCGCGCGCGTACCGCGCCGACACCGTCCCTCGCGCCCTCGCCCATCACGTGCAGCGTTATCCCGCACGTGGACCCGGAGGCGTCCTTGAGCAGGTCGAGCACCAGCGCGTGCTCGATGACCTCGATGCGCCCGCCCGTGGACGCGCTCGCCCGCACCGCCTCGACCAGGGCTCGCTGGACCTCGGCCCCGGTCGCGTCCCCGCCCGCGTGGACGATGCGGTCGCGGCGGTGGCCGCCCTCACGGGTGAGCTGCAGCTCGCCGTCGGGCTCGCGGTCGAAGCGGGCCCCGTGGTCCATGAGCCGCCGCAGCGCGGCGGGCCCCTCGGTCACCAGCGTCCTCACGGCCCGCTCGTCGCAGAGGCCGACGCCGGCGATGAGCGTGTCGCTGAGGTGGTCGGCCGAGGAGTCGTCGGGGTCGAGCACGGCGGCGATCCCGCCCTGCGCCCAGCGGGTGGAGCCCGCCGAGAGCACGTCCTTGGTGACGACCAGCACGCGGGCCCCGGGCGCCAGCTCCGCGTACCGGAGTGCCACGGTGAGCCCGGCGATGCCGGATCCGACCACGACGACGTCGGCGTCGACGGTCCAACCGGGCTCGGGCGCGGTCAGCCGTCGTGGGATGGGCGGGTGAGTCATGGGTCGCTCCCCTCATTTCGTCACTATGACGATAGGGCATGACCGAACGGCGCTCACCAAGGGGTGGGCAGGTCGCCCCGCGTTCACCGGTGTCCGCGCCGGAGCTTCCTGGTCAGGGGGCGAGCGTCAGGACGACGTTGTCGATCAGCCTGGTCGCGCCCACCCTGGCGGCGACCGCGAGCACGGCCTCGCCCCTGTGGTCCTCGGCGACGGCGGTGAACGTCGAGGGGTCCACCAGGCTCAGGTAGTCGAGCACCAGCGGCGGATCGGCGTCGGCGGCCTTGTCGAGCACGGCGTGCGCGGCGTGCAGGATGTCCTTGGGCCGGGTCTGGCCGGCGCCCTCGCGTAGCGCCGCCGACAGCGCCCGGGCGGTGACCCGGTCGGCGGCCGACAGGTAGCGGTTGCGGCTGGAGAGCGCCAGCCCGTCGGGCTCGCGGACCGTGGGAGCGCCGGTGATCGTGATGGGGAGGTTCAGGTCGGCCACCATGCGGCGGATCATCGCCAGCTGCTGGGCGTCCTTCTGGCCGAAGACGGCGGCGTCCGGCCGCACCAGGTTGAAGAGCTTCAGCACGACGGTCAGCACGCCGTCGAAGTGCCCCGGCCGGAAGGCGCCCTCGACCACCGTGCCCATCTGCCCGGAGGACACGCCGACCTGGCGGTCGGGGAGGTACATGTCGTCGGCCGACGGGGCGAAGACCAGGCTCACGCCCTCGGCCGCGCACACCGCCAGGTCGGCGTCGAATGTACGGGGGTAACGGGAAAAATCTTCCTTGGGGCCGAACTGCAGGGGATTGACGAAGATGCTGACCGCGACGTGATCGGCCTGCTCCCGTGCCAGGCGGATCAGCGACCGGTGCCCCTCGTGCAGGGCTCCCATGGTCGGCACCAGGGCGAGCGTGCCGCCGCCCGCCCCGCCGTATCCTCCGCCGATGCCGAGCGCGGCACGGGCCGCGAGCAGCTCCGGACGGTCTCCGGCGACGATCACGTCCACGAATTTCCTCCAAGGGCGTCTAGCAGGCGTTCGGCCGCCTCGGGCTTGAGCAGCCCCGCGGCAAGGGCCCGGTCGGCGGTGAGCCGGGCCAGGGCGACGTAGGCGTCGGCGGCCTCGGGCGCGGCGAGGATGAGCGCGTCCACGTGCTTGCGCACGGTGCCCGCGTCACCGCGCACGACGGGCCCGGTCAGCCCCGCGAGGCCGAGGCGCAGGACGTTGTCGAGAGCCGCTCCGAGCAGCGGGCCGAGCATCCGCCCGGGCTGCTCCACCCCGATCTTCTTGAGCAGCTCCTGCGACTCCGCGATCAGGGTGACCATGTGGTTGGCGGCTCCGGCGAGGGCGGCGTGGTAGAGCGCGCGGTCCTCGTCGGCGATCCAGACCGGCTCGCCGCCCATCTCGATGACCAGGGCCTCGGCCACCGGCCTGAGCTGCTCGGGGGCGGTGACGCCGAACGAGCAGCCGTCGATGCGGCGCAGGTCGTCGTCCCTGCCGGTGAAGGTCATCACCGGGTGGATGGCGAACGGCAGGGCGCCGGCGGCGGTGGCGGGCTCCAGCACGCCGAGGCCGTACGCGCCGCTGGTGTGCGCGAGCATCTTCCCCCGCAGGCTCACCCCGGTCGCGGCGAGTCCCGCGACCAGGCCGGGCAGCACGTCGTCGGGCACGGTGAGCAGGATGAGGTCGGCCCGGCGGATGACGTCGTCGGGCTGGGAGATGCCCACCCCGAGCCGCTCGGCGGCCCGGCGTCGCGAGGCGTCGGAGACCCCGGCGGCGGCCACGACGCGGTGTCCCGCCTGCGCGAGCGCCGCGCCGAGGACCGAACCCACTCGTCCGGCTCCGAGGACCCCGACCGCGAGACGCCCCGGGCGGTCGCTTGTCTCCATCACGTTCCTGTTCACAATCGTCGGACCAGGCCCAGTTGACCAGCGTAACGGTCGCGCCCAGGCCCGTCGCCGTCCGACTCCGCCGCCTGGTCCACCGGCACCCTACGTTAAGGACAAAAGCCCATATATGCCGCTAAATCCGGTGAACCCGGGGCCGATCGCGGCGGCCGGTCGTGTCTTGACAGCGGCCTGTCAGCGTGACGGTCATGGGGCATATCCATCCTTGGTAACGTCCACTCCCGTGTGGGTCACGTGGCGGGAGGCCATGCAGCAAGCGCTCTACGGCGACGACGGGTTCTACATCAGGGAGCGCCCGTCCGGCCACTTCCGGACCTCGGTGGGCGCTTCGCCGGTGTTCGCCCAAGCGGTGCTGCGCCTGCTGCGCACGGTCGACGACGCGCTCGGCCGTCCAGGCGAGATCGACCTCGTGGACGTCGGCTCCGGCGACGGCCTGCTGGTGAGCCAGGTTCTCCACACGGCGGAGCCCGACTTGGTAGAACGGTTGCGCGTCACGGCCGTCGACCTCGCCCCTCGTCCGGACGGCCTGGATACGGAGATCACCTGGTCCGGCACCCTCCCCGAGAAGATCACCGGGCTCGTGATCGCCAACGAGTGGCTCGACAACGTGCCCCTCGACGTCGCCGAGCGGACACCGGAAGGCTCCCGGCTGGTGCTCGTCGACCCGCGCACGGGCGAGGAGAGCCTCGGCGACCCGCCGGGCGAGGACGATCTGCGGTGGCTGGAGCGCTGGTGGCCGCTTGGCTCGACGGGCCTGCGCGCCGAGATCGGCCGTCCACGCGACGAGGCTTGGGAGGCGGTGATCGTACGGCTGGCGCGGGGCCTGGCGGTGGCCGTGGATTATGCACACCCTGTGGATAACCGGCCGCCCTTCGGAACCCTGACGGGATACCGGGACGGGGCCTGCGTACCCGCCATACCCGACGGATCCTGCGATATCACCGCACACGTGGCCCTGGACGCGTGTGCCGAGGCGGGCGAGCGAGCCGGAGCGATATCCACAACGTTGACTACGCAACGACATGCGTTACAGCGTCTGGGGGTCACCGGCACCCGGCCCCCGCTGACCCTCGCGGGCACGGATCCCGGGGGCTATCTGCGGGCGCTGGCCAAGGCGTCACAGGAGGCCGAGCTGATCGACCCCACCGGGCTGGGCGGCTTCGGCTGGCTCAGCCAGTGGAAACGCTCAACTTGAGCGACTCGAGCCCTCGGATGACGTAGTTCGGCTTCCACGCCGGCTCTTCCGCGAGCTCCATCTTGGGGGCGGCCCTCAGCAGGGCTCCGAACGACTCGATGAGCTCCACGCGGGCCAGGGGAGCGCCCAGGCAGAAGTGGATGCCCGCTCCGAACGAGATGTGCGGGTTGTCCTTCCGGCCCACGTCCAGCCGGTCGGGATCCTCGAAGACCTCGGGGTCGCGGTTGGCCGAGCCGAACAGCAGGGCCACCTCGACGCCCTTCGGGATGTCCACCCCGCCGATCGTGATGTCCTCCAGCACCCAGCGCTCGAACATCTGCAGCGGGGTGTCCCAGCGCATCAGCTCCTCCACCGCCGTAGGGAGCAGCGAGAGATCGCCGCGCAGCCGTTCGAGCTCGCCCGGATTGCGGAACAGCGACCACCAGCCGTTGCCTGTGACGTTCACGGTGGCCTCGTGACCGGCGTTGAGCAGCAGGACGCACGTGCCGACCAGCTCGTCCTCGGTGAGCCTGTCGCCCTCGTCGGCCACCTGGGCCAGCGCGCTGATCAGGTCGTTCCCGGGATCTTCGCGTCGCGTCGCGGCCAGCCCGCGCAGGTAGTCGCCGAACTCCGAGGCGGCGCGCACCGCCGTGTGCTGGGCCTCCACGGATGGGCTCAGCTCGTACATGCCGCAGATGTCGGCCGACCAGGGCCGCAGCAGGTGCCGGTCGGCCTCGGGAACGCCGAGCATCTCGGCGATGACGGTCACGGGCAGCGGCTCGGCGACCTCGGAGATCAGATCTCCGCCGCCGCGTTCGACGAAGCCGTCGACAAGCTCCCCGGCGATCCGCCGCACCCGCGGCCGGAGCTCCTCGACCATGCGCGGGGTGAAGGCCTTGGAGACCAGCCGGCGCAGCCGGGTGTGGATCGGCGGCTCCACGTCGAGCATTCCCGCGCGGATCACCCGCCAGAACGGCTCCTGGAAGTCCGGCTCAGGCTCGCGGCCGAACTCCTGGTGGGTGGCCATGTGCAGGTAGGAGCGGCCGAGCCGTCGATCCCGCAGCGCCGCGTTGACATCCGGGTGCCGCGCCACGAGCCACTGGCCGGTCGGCTCGAAGAAGCTGACCGGCTGGGTGTCGCGGAGCTCTCGGTAGACGTCGTACGGATGAGCGACGAAGTCAGGATTCCACGGATCAAATCGCACGAAGTCATCGTAAATGGGATTTCCCTCCACGGCAGCCGGCCCTCACCGCCATGCGCTCAGGGCTTGGCGACGTCGCCGGGCTCGGGAGACTCCTCGTACCGCTCCCGCAGCTCCACAGGCTGCTGCCTGCCCGCCTTCCTGCGCGCCCGGATGTTGAGCAGCTCCACGCCCAGCGAGAACGCCATGGCGAAGTAGATGTAGCCCTTGGAGATGTGCTGCTCCAAGCCCTCGGCGATGAGCACGACGCCGATCAGCACGAGGAAGGCCAGGGCCAGCATCTTGATGCTCGGGTACTTCTCGACGAACCCGCTGATGGGACCGGCCGCGAAGAGCATCACGATGACCGCGACGATCACGGCGGCGATCATGACGCCCAGCTCGTCGACCATGCCGACGGCCGTGATCACCGAGTCGAGCGAGAAGACGACGTCCAGCAGCATGATCTGCACGATCACCGCGCCGAAGGTGGCGCCCGCCTTGGCGCTGGAGTGACCCTGCGTGCCCTCCAGGCTGTCGCCGATCTCGAAGGTGCTCTTGCCCAGCAGGAACAGGCCACCCAGGATCAGGATCAGATCTCGCCCCGATATGCCCTGGCCGAATATTTCGAACAGCGGCGTCGTCAGCCGTACGACCCACGACAGGGCGAGGAGCAACGCGAGGCGGCTCACGAGGGCCAGCCCGAGCCCCACCTTGCGCGCCCGGTCGCGCTTCTCGGGGGGAAGCTTGCCCGCGAGGATCGAGATGAAGATGATGTTGTCGATCCCCAGCACGATCTCAAGAGCGACCAGGGTGAAGAACCCGATCCAGATCTCCGGGTTGACCACCCAGTCCATGACGATCTCCTCCGGCTAGCCGTTGGTCCAGGTCACGACCCCGCGGGCGGCGGCCGTTCCTCTGTCAACGCGCGGGGATCCGACAAAGTTCGCGACGATTCGAGACCCCTCCCACCCCCCTGCCGAGGTTGCGGAGACGAGGGGAACCTGGGTTATAGTCGCCCGTAGGTCATGAGTGCCAGCGTCAAGCCCCGGCTCGCTGGCCGGCAACCCTCGCGCTCGCGGCGGGGTGCCCCGGGTGAAGACCAGGTCTGGTGCGAGGTGTGCCAGTCAAGCGCGGGCTCCGTCGTACCAACGCCATGGCCGGGGTCCCATGACCCTAGGAGGCCGGCGTTGTCTGCTCTCACTGTGCTCAAGAGCCCTTCCCATGTCGTTTCCGGCTCGGACACTCCCGGCGATTCCGGGCCCGGCAGGCCATTCCACGGCGAGACGGCGGGCCGTAAGGCCTCGCCCATCCCCGCCGTGCTGGGTGATGACCTTGAGGTTCCGGTCAAGGGCGGCAGGCTCGTGCGGTACGCCAACCTCGACTACGCGGCGAGCGCCCCCTGTCTTGAGCCGGTGAGCGCCGCGGTCGCCGCCGCTCTCCCGGCCTATTCCAGCGTGCACCGCGGCGCCGGGTACGCCTCGCAGCTCACCACGGCGCGCTACGAGCAGGCCCGCCACACCGTGCGGGCCTTCGTCGGCGCCCGTCCCGGCGACGCCGTCGTGTTCACCCGCAACACAACGGACGCGGCGAACCTTCTGGCCCGCTGCCTGCCCGAGGGCACCACCGTCGTGGTCTTCGAGACCGAGCACCACGCTTCCCTGCTCCCCTGGCCCGACGCGGTACGACTGGCGCCCCCGGCGTTCCCCGGCGAGGCGGTCCGCGCGGCGGACGAGACCCTGGCCGCCATCGAGGGGCCCAAACTCCTGGTCGTCACCGCGGCCTCCAACGTGACCGGCGAGCTGTGGCCGATCGCCGCCCTGGCCCACATCGCCCACCGGCACGGCGCGCGCATCCTCGTCGACGCCGCGCAGCTCGTCCCTCACCGCCAGCTCAACCTGACCGCGCTCGACCTGGACTACGTGGCGTTCTCCGGGCACAAGCTCTACGCCCCGTTCGGCGCGGGCGCTCTGGTCGGCCGGGCCGACTGGCTCACCCAGGCCGAGCCGTACCTGCGCGGCGGCGGCGCCTCCAAGGCCGTCACCGGGGGCGCCGGGCAGGGGCTGCCGCTGGACGCCGAGTGGAGCGCCGACCCCGAGCAGCGGCATGAGGCCGGCACGCCGAACGTCCTCGGCGCCGTCGCGCTGGCCGCCGCCTGCGACGCCCTCTCGTCCACCGGCTGGACGGCGCTGGTCAAGGAGGAGGAGCGCCTCGTCGAGCTGCTGCGTGACGGCCTCGCCGCGATCGAGGGCGTCCACGAGCTGTCGCTCTGGGGTCCCGCCCATCCGCGCGTCGGCATCGTCTCCTTCGTGGTCGAGGGCTGGACGGCCAGGGAGGTCGCCGAGACGCTGTCCGGCGAGTACGGCATCGGGGTGCGCGACGGCAAGTTCTGCGCCCATCCCTTCGTCAGGCACCTGCTCGACGGCGTCGGCCAGGCCGCCGACGGCTCGTGCGCGGACGGCACCGCCGGGGCCGTACGGGCGTCCATCGGCATCGGCACCACCGAAGAACACGTCCGCCGCCTGGTCACCGCCCTCTCAGATCTTGTCTCACGCCGCTGACGTGACAGCATGGGGTTTATGACCGAACCTCCCGGAGCTCGCGGAGCTCGCACCGGAGGCGCGCCCACCGAACGGGTCGTGGGGATCGGGGCTGGGGCCAAGGAGCTGGCCACCGAGGACATGATCCTCAACATCGGGCCCCAGCACCCCTCGACCCACGGTGTCCTGCGCCTGCGGCTCACCGTGGACGGCGAGCGCATCGGCAGCGCCGAGCCGATCGTCGGCTACATGCACCGCGGCGCCGAGAAGCTCTTCGAGGTCCGCGACTACCGGCAGATCATCGTGCTGGCCAACCGGCACGACTGGCTGTCGGCCTTCGCCAACGAGCTCGGCGTCGTCCTCGCCGTCGAACGCATGCTGGGCATGGAGGTGCCGGTCAGGGCGGTGTGGGCCCGCACGCTGCTCGCCGAGCTGAACCGCGTGCTCAACCACCTGATGTTCCTAGGGTCGTATCCCCTGGAGCTCGGCGCCATCACCCCCGTCTTCTACGCCTTCCGCGAGCGGGAGACCCTGCAGGCCGTCATGGAGGAGATCTCCGGCGGGCGCATGCACTACATGTTCAACAGGGTGGGCGGCCTGAAGGAGGACCTCCCGTACGGCTGGCTCGACCGGGTCGCCCAGGCGGTCACCGACGTGCGCAGGCGGCTGCCCGACATCGAGAAGCTGATCTCCGGCAACGAGATCTTCATCGCGCGCACCCGCGGGGTCGGGGTGCTCGACCGCGAGACGATCATGCAGTACGGGGTCAGCGGCCCGATCGCGCGCGCCTCCGGCGTCGACTTCGACCTGCGCCGCGACGAGCCGTACCTCGCCTACGGCGAGCTTCCCGTCAAGGTGGTCACGCGCTCGGCGGGCGACTGCCATGCCCGTTTCGAGGTGCTGCTCGACCAGGTGAAGGTCGCGCTCGACCTCGCGGACGCGTGCGTGGAGCGCCTGCGGTCGCTGCCTCCCGGGCCCATCAACCAGCGGCTGCCCAAGGTGCTCAAGGTGCCCGAGGGCCACACCTACGCCTGGACCGAGAACCCGCTCGGGCTCAACGGCTACTACCTGGTGTCGCGGGGCGAGAAGACGCCGTGGCGGCTCAAGCTGCGCAGCGCGTCCTACAACAACGTGCAGGTGCTGAGGGAGATGCTTCCGGGCCACCTGATCTCCGACATGGTGGCCATCCTCGGCTCGATGTTCTTCGTCGTCGGCGACATCGACAAGTGATCTTTTCGCTGCGAATCTCGCGGGATGCGTTTAACCCCTTCGATCTCGTAAAGGAACAACACTGCGTAAAGGGACAGGGATCAAGGGATAAAGGGTGGCTCCTTGCAGAGCGGGGGCCCGCCGGGGCGGCCGGGCCCCCCCGGTTGCGGAACGCCCCGGGGTGCTCCTCACCGCGGCTGGGGACCCCCCCGCAAAGCA
>NZ_JBFBIK010000023.1:0-76634 GCF_040685555.1 Sphaerisporangium sp. NPDC088356 | reverse complement strand
TCTGGCAGGCGGCCCACTCGGACGGGTCACCTAGCTTGACGTTGGTGCCGCCGATGCCGCAGTAGCCGTTTTTGTTGCGCCAAAGGTACTGCTGGTGATAGTCCTCCGCGAAGAAGAATTGGGGGGCCGGGGCGATTTCTGTGGTGATGGGGTCGTAGCCGGCCGTGGTGAGGACCTGCTGGTACGCGTCGCGGGAAGCCCGTGCGGACTTCTCCTGGGCAGGGCCGTGGGTGTAGATGGCCGAACGGTACTGCGTGCCGACGTCGTTGCCCTGGCGCATGCCCTGCGTGGGGTCGTGCGCCTCCCAGAAGACCTTGAGGAGTTCCTCGTACGACACCCGGCTGGGGTCGAAGACGACACGGACGGCCTCGGTGTGGCCGGTGAGCCCGGTGCACACTTCCTCGTATGTCGGGTTCGGGGTGTGACCGCCCTGGTAGCCGACCGATGTCGAGACGACGCCCGGGGTCTGCCAGAACTTGCGCTCCGCGCCCCAGAAGCAGCCGAGCCCGAACTCGGCGATCTCGGTCCCCTCGGGGTACGGCCCGGCGAGGGGCGCGTCGAGCACCTCGTGCCGTGCGGGCACGGGCATCGTCGTCGTACGTCCGGGGAGTGCTTCCTCCGCGGTCACCATCGAAGTCTTGTTCTTGCCGAAGAGCCAGCCCATCGCGCACCTCCGTCAGACAGCCTTGCAGAGACCCCAACCACCGCCCCGCCTCCCTTGTTCCTCAGGTAAGCATCGCTTAAGAGAGGACAAAGGCTTGCTTATTTGTGGTAAAGGCTGTCAGTAGCGAAAATAGCCTACATGCCTGATTCGCGCCGTGGTGTCTTGTACGGCATAGCCGCCTACGTCATGTGGGGCCTCTTCCCCCTCTACTGGCCACTGCTCAAGCCTTCCGGGGCGGTGGAGATCCTCGCCCACCGCATGGTCTGGTCGCTGGTGGCGGTCATCGCCGTGCTCGTCGTGAGACGCCACTGGTCCTGGTTCCGGGAGCTCGCCGGGCAGCCCAGAAAGCTTCTCCTGCTCACCCTCGCCGCCGTGGTCGTCTCGGTGAACTGGGGCGTCTACATCTACGCCGTCAACGCGGGCCACGTGGTCGAGAGCGCGCTCGGGTACTTCATCAACCCCCTGGTCAGCGTGCTGTTCGGTGTGATGATCTTCCGAGAGCGGCTGCGCCCGTGGCAGTGGGTGGCCGTGGGTCTCGGCACCCTGGCCGTCGTCGTCCTCACCGTGGACTACGGCCGGCCGCCGTGGATCGCGCTCGTCCTCGCGGTCAGCTTCGGGACGTACGGGCTGATCAAGAAGTCCGCGAACGTGGGCGCGGCCGAGAGCCTGACGGTGGAGACCCTCGTCCTCCTGCTGCCGGCCCTGGCGTATCTGGTGTTCCTACAGGTCCAGGGGACGTCCACCTTCGGTAACGAGGGGCTCGGCCATGCCGCCCTGCTGGCGGGCGCCGGTCTGGTCACGGCGATCCCGCTCATGTGCTTCACCGCCGCCGCGATCCGCGTCCCGCTCACGTTGATCGGACTTCTGCAGTACATCGCGCCCATTCTGCAGTTCCTCTGCGGTGTGCTGGTGGCCCACGAGACCATGCCGCCCAGCCGCTGGGCCGGTTTCACGATCATCTGGCTCGCCCTGGCCGTCTTCAGCTGGGAAGGGCTGCACAACGCCCACACGGTGAGGCGCGCGGCCAAAAGGGCTCCCGCCCTCGAAGCCGTCTGAGCTACGTCGCCGGACGTACCCGGCGAACCGCGCATACCTCCTAGGCCGTACGAGAGACCCCGCCGACCGGCCGACGACGGTGCCCGCCGCAGGCGAGAGCATCGACGGGAACCAAGGGGGTAAAGATGGCAGATCGCCTCTTTCGCTTCGGGGTAGTCGCGGGGATGGCGGGAGACGCCGATCAGTGGATCGGGCTCGCACGCCACGCTGAGGACCTCGGGTACGCGACCTTTCTGACGCCGGACACGCTCAATACGCTTCCGCCACTGCTCTCGCTGAGCGCGGCGGCGGCGGCGACCACGTCGATCGGGCTAGGCACGTTCGTCCTCGCGGCCCCGTACCGGCGGCCGGCGCAGCTCGCGTGGGAGGTCGCCGGGCTCAGCCTCCTGTCGGGCGGACGGTTCGAGCTCGGGCTCGGCGCCGGACGGCCGCACGCGCGAGAGGACGCGGCCCGGCTCGGCGTGCCGTTCGGCTCGCCCGACCAGCGGATCAGGCAGCTCGAAGACGTGATCCACCAGACGAGGAAGTGGCCGGGGCCCAGCGGGCCCAAAATCACAGGTCCGAGCGGGCCCACAACCTCAGGTCCGAGCGGGCCCAAGACCACACGTCCGAGCGGGCCCACAGCCGAGGGTCTCAGCGAGCCCAAAGCCATGGCTCGCAGGGAGGCGACTGCCAAGGAACCTGGTGCTGCCGCCGGACCGGCCCCTCGCCTGCTGATCGCGGCCTCCGGGGCCCGGATGATGGGCTTCGCCGCGAGGAACGCCGATACCGTCGCCCTGGGACTCCCGGCGTCCACCCCCGAGGACGGCCTGGCGGAGCACGTACGCCTGATCCGGCAGGCGAGCGACGACTTCGACGGCCTGGAGCTCAGCGCCGGTCTCCACGTGGTGGGTGATGAGGTTCCCCCGTGGCTGGTCCGGCAGATGGGCTCGGACGTCCCTGAGGACTCGATCGCCGTGCTCAGGGGAACGCCACGCCAGATGGCCGACCGGCTGCTCCACCGCAGGGACGCTCACCACATCTCCTACATCACGGTGAACGCGATGTACGCCGACCGGCTCGCGCCCGTGGTGGAACTCCTCTCGCGCACCTGAGACGCCCGGTAGAAGGTCAGCCGGAGCGGTCGGCCACGTAGTCGCAGAGGGCCAGCAGGGCCGCGCGGGCGGGGATGTCGGGCAGCGCCAAGAGGTCGCCACGCGCCCGTTCGACCCACGACATGAGCTCGGCACGGGCGCGGAGCATGGCCGAGTTGGCCCGGAGCAGCTCCACGGCCTCCTCGACGTTCTCCGCCGCGACGGGACCCGAGAGCAGCTGCCGCAGCCGCCCGTCCTCAGGGGCCGAAGACTGCAGCACGTACAGGACGGGCAGCGTGCGGATGCCCTCACGCAGGTCGGTGCCCGGGGTCTTGCCGCTCTCGCCCGCGGACGAGGCGACGTCCAGCAGGTCGTCCCCCAGTTGCCAGGCCACGCCGATGGCCTCGCAGGCGCTGGTGAGGCGGTCGACGACCTCGGCGGACGCCCCCGCCAGCATGCCTCCGAACCGGCCGGAGGTGGCGATCAGCGAGCCGGTCTTGTCGGCCAGCACATCGATGTAGTGCGTGACGGCATCCACCCCGGGCCGGGGGCCGATGGTCTCGCGGATCTGGCCGCGGACCAGCCGGGAGAACGTCTGCGCCTGGATGCGGACCAGCTCGGGCCCGAGGTCGGCGAGGATCTCGGAGGCCTGGGCGAACAGGTAGTCGCCCGTGAGGATGGCCACCGTGTTGTCCCACCGGGCATTGGCGGACGGGGAGCCCCGGCGCACCCGGGCCTCGTCCATGACGTCGTCGTGGTACAGCGTCGCGAGGTGGGTGAGCTCGATCACCACCGCCCCTGGCACGATGCCGGGCGCGGTGGGGTCACCGAAGTGCGAGGCCAGGAGCACGATCATCGCCCGGAAGCGCTTGCCGCCGGCCTCGATGAGGTGCTTGGACGCCTCCGCCACGAAGGCGTCCTCGCTGTCGGCTGACGTGCGGAGCAGCTTCTCGACGGCGTCGAGGCCACTGGCGATATCCGCTGCCAGCCCTTCGTCGATGAAAGGCAGGTCGACTACGGGCGGCGCGGCCATGAACCATTACTCCTAACGGACGAACAGCGACTGCGCAGCCGTGTGCGCGAGGTCGAGCACGGGCTGCGGGAAGACCCCGAGCACTACCGTAGCCGCCGCAGAAAGCGTGACCACAGCCGCGGTCCCCATGCTCGGCGCGGCGATGGTCGGACCCTCGGGAGCCGGGTCGCTGAAGAACATCAGGACGATCACGCGGACGTAGAAGAACGCCGCCATCGCGGAGGTCACCACACCCACGATGACGAGCCCGACCGCCCCGCCGGAGACGGCGGCGGCGAACACCGCGTACTTCCCGAAGAAGCCGGAGGTCAGCGGGATGCCGGCGAAGGCGAGCAGGAAGAGGGCGAAGATGCCCGCGAGGACGGGTGAGCGCTTGCCGAGGCCCGCCCAGCGGGACAGGTGCCCCGCCTCGCCTCCGGCGTCCCGGATCATCGTGACGACGGCGAAGGCGCCGACCGTGGCGAAGCCGTAGGCGACGAGGTAGAACAGGATGCCCGAGAGTGCGCTGACATTCTGCGCCTCCTTGCCGGTCGCCACCACGGCGGTCAGCAGGAAGCCGGTGTGCGCGATCGACGAGTAGGCCAGCATGCGCTTGATGTCGGTCTGGGTGATCGCGAGGATCGCGCCGATGACCATCGTGAGGATGGCGACGGCCCACAGCACCGGGATCCACTCGGTGTCGAGGTTGCCGAGCGCCACCCAGAAGACCCGCAGCAGCGCGCCGAACGCGGCGATCAGCGTGCCGGAGGCCATCAGCGCGGTGATGGGCGTCGGCGAGCCCTGGTACACGTCGGGCTTCCACGCCTGGAACGGAGCTGCGCCGATCTTGAACAGGAGGCCGACGCCGAGCAGCGCGGCGCCCATGTACAGGAGGCTGTCCTGGCCGCCCACGGTGCCGAGGGCCTTCTCGATGGCCCCGAGGTCGACCGATCCGGCGAAGCCGTACAGAAGGGCAGTTCCGTACAGGAAGAACGCCGAGGAGAAGGCGCCGAGCAGGAAGTACTTCATGGCCGCCTCCTGCGAGAGCAGGCGGCGACGGCGGGCAAGGCCGCACAGGAGGTACAGCGGCAGGGACATGACTTCAAGGGCCACGAACATGATCAGCAGGTCGTTCGAGGCGGGGAAGAGCATCATGCCGCCGACGGCGAAGAGCACCAGCGGGTAGATCTCGGTGTGCGCACCGCCCTCGGCGATCGCCCGGTCCTCCTCGGCGCTGCCGGGGACGGCCGCGGCCTGCGCCACGAAGTGGTCGTCGTCGTTGATCAGCAGCACGCTGACGATCGCGAGCAGGAGGATGGCGCCCCAGATGAACAGCGACGGCCCGTCGACGGCCACCGCGCCCATGGCGGCGGCGTTGCGCACGCCCTGGAAGCCTTCCCAGACGGTCAGCGCGAACGCGCCCAGCATCGACAGGATCGTGATGGGCATCTGGATCGACTTGCGCAGGTAGCGCGGCGTGAAGGCCTCGACGAGGACACCGGCGATCGCCGCGCCGAAGACGATGAGCATCGGGGCGAGCTGCCCATATTCGATCTTCGGCGCCTCAATGGTGACGGCGGCGAGCGTGCTCACTGGCCTGCCCCCTTCTTCTCAGCGGTGGCGGGTATGGCGGGGGTGAACTGCGGCGCCTGCACGCTGGTGAGGGTGTGGTGGACCGCCGGGTTGATCACGTCGAGCAGCGGCTTGGGGAAGAACCCGAAGCCGATGAGCAGCGCGAGCAGCGGCGCGACCACGAACTTCTCGCGGAGGTTCAGGTCGGTGATGCCGCGGACCTTCTCGGCCGTCGGGCCGGTCATCATCCGCTGGTACATCCACAGGATGTAGACGGCCGCGAGGACCATGCCCGACAGGGCGATGATGCTCGGGACGACGTACCGCTCGTAGGTGCCGATCAGGACGAGGAACTCGCTCACGAAGGTCGACAGGCCGGGCAGCGACAGCGACGACAGGCCGGCGACCAGGAAGGTGCCCGCCAGCACGGGGGCGACCTTCTGCACGCCTCCGTAGTCCGCGATGTACTGCGAGCCTCTGCGGTTGATCAGGAAGCCCGCGAGCAGGAACAGCGCGCCCGTCGAGAAGCCGTGGTTCACCATGTACAGCGTGGCGCCGGAGCCGGCGTCGGCGGTCATGGCGAAGACGCCCATCGTGATGAAGCCGAAGTGCGAGATCGACGTGTAGGCGATGAGCCGCTTCATGTCGGTCTGCCCGATGGCGACGATCGCGCCGTACACGATGCCGATCACGCTCAGCGTGATCACCAGCGGTGTGAAGAACTTCGCGGCGTCCGGGAACAGCTCCAGGCAGAAGCGGAGCATGCCGTACGTCCCGACCTTGTCGAGCACGCCGACGAGCAGCACGGCCGCACCGGCGGGCGCCTGCGCGGCGGCGTCGGGCAGCCAGGTGTGGAACGGCCAGAGCGGGGCCTTCACCGCGAACGCGATGAAGAAGCCGAGGAACAGCCACTTCTGCGTGGTCGGGTCCTTGATGACCCCGATCAGCTCGGGCTGCAGGAAGGTGCCCTTGCCGGCGACGGAGTAGAGCGCGATCACGGCCACCAGCATGAGCAGGCCGCCGAACAGCGAATACAGCAGGAACTTGACGGCCGCGTACGACCGCTGGGCTCCGCCGTAGGACCCGATCATGAAGTACATCGGGATCAGCATCGCTTCGAAGAAGACGTAGAAGAGGAAGATGTCGGTCGCCGCGAAGACGCCGATCATCATCGCCTCCAGCACCAGGATCAGTGCGAAGTACGTCTTGACCGACCGCTTGGCCTCCGGCCGGTCGGCGTCGTGCCAGGAGGCCAGCACGACGATCGGGACCAGCACCACCGCCAGCGCGATCAGCACCAGCGCGATGCCGTCGACGGCGACCGCGTAGTGGACCCCGAACGACGGGATCCAGTCGTAGACCTCGCTGAACTGGTCACGACGCCCGGAGGGGTCGAACTGGGACGCCATGATCAGCGTGAGCACCAGCACGACGAGCGAGACCGCGAGCGTGAGCTGCTTGGCGAGCTTGTCGTTGCCCTTGGGCACCGCCGCCACCGCCAGCGCGCCCACCACGGGCACGCCCATCAGGATTGAGAGCCAGGGCATCACAGGTTCCCTACGACGAACCATGCGCCGACCAGAAGGGCGGCGCCGAAGAATATCGACAAGGCGTACGACCGGACGAAGCCGGTCTGCACACGGCGCAGGCGGCCGGACGTACCGCCGATCATCGCCGCCAGGCCGTTCACCAGGCCGTCGACGCCGCGGTTGTCGAAGAACACCGCGAGCCGGGTCAGCCACTGGCCGGGGCGCATGAACAGCGCCTCGTTGAGGGCGTCGCCGTACAGGTCACGACGGGCGAAGACGGTGAGGAACGATCCGCGCGGGGCGACCGCGGGGACCTCGGACCTGCCGTACCGCATCCACGCGTACGCCACGCCGACCGCGACCAGCGCCAGGGTCACCAGACCGGTGACGCTGAACGGGGCGAACTCCGGCTCCGTGGCGGGCGCGCCGACGGCGGGCCGGAGGAACTCCATGAAGCGGTTCCCCATGATGAGGTACGCGCCGCCGAAGACCGAGCCGACCGACAGGATGATCAGCGGCCAGGTCATCACGGCGGGCGACTCGTGCGGGTGGGCGTCCTTGTCCCAGCGCCGCCGGCCGTGGAAGGTCATGAAGAACATCCGCGACATGTAGAAGCCGGTGAGGCCCGCGCCGATCACGGCCAGCCAGCCCAGGATCGGGTTGTGGTGCATCGCGGCCTCGATGATGCCGTCCTTGGTCCAGTAACCGGACAGCAGCGGGAAACCGATGATGGCCAGGTAACCGAGCCCGAAGGTGATCCACGTGATCTTCATGACGGAGGCCAGGCCCCCGTACTTGCGCATGTCGACCTCGTCGTTCATCGCGTGCATGACCGAGCCGGCACCGAGGAACATGGAGGCCTTGAAGAAGCCGTGCGCGATCAGGTGGGCGATGGCGAAGGCGTAGCCGACCGGGCCGAGGCCGGCGGCGAGCATCATGTAGCCGATCTGCGACATCGTGGAGCCCGCGAGGCCCTTCTTGATGTCGTCCTTGGCGGTACCGATGATCGCACCGGCGAGCAGCGTGGCCACCCCGACGATCGTCACGACGAGCTGCGCGGTCGGAGCCCCCTCGAAGATCGCGCCGGAGCGGACCACGAGGTAGACGCCGGCGGTGACCATGGTCGCCGCGTGGATGAGGGCCGAGACCGGGGTCGGGCCCTCCATCGCGTCCAGGAGCCAGGACTGCAGCGGGAGCTGGGCCGACTTGCCGCACGCGCCGAGCAGCAGCGCGAGGCCGATCAGCGTCAGCGTGCCCTGCGGCGCCTGCGAGGCGTGGGAGAAGACCGGGCCGAAGGCGACGGTGCCGAACGTCGTGAAGATGACGAAGATGCCGAGCGCGAGGCCCATGTCACCGACGCGGTTGACGACGAACGCCTTCTTGGCCGCCGCGGCGGCCGACGGCTTGTGCTGCCAGAAGCCGATCAGCAGGTAGGACGCGAGACCCACGCCCTCCCAGCCGATGTAGAGGCCGAGGTAGTTGTCGGCCAGCACCAGCAGGAGCATCGCCGCGACGAAGAGGTTCAGGTAGGCGAAGAACCGCCGCCGGTCAGGGTCGTGCGCCATGTAGCCGATCGAGTAGATGTGGATCAGCGATCCGACACCGGTGATCAGCAGGGCGAACGAGATCGACAGCGGGTCCAGCAGCAGGCCCATCTTGACGTCGATCGAGCCGCCGGGCAGGAATTCGTACAGCTCCACCACGCGGCGGCGCTGGTCGGCCCCGAGGCCGATCAGCTCGAAGAAGACGAGCACGGCGACCACGAACGACGCCAGCGACATGGCGACGCCGAGGAAGTGGCCCCAGCGGTCGGTACGACGGCCGCCCAGCAGCAGGATCGCCGCGCCCAAAAGGGGCAGGACGATCGTCAGCCAGGAGACGCCGATCACTCCACCGGAGTGCTGGACGATCTCAGCGGGTTCCACGGCCACCTCTTAGTACTTCAGCAGGTTGGCGTCGTCCACCGACGCGGACCTGCGGGTTCGGAAGATCGTCACGATGATCGCGAGACCCACGACGACCTCGGCAGCGGCCACGATCATCACGAAGAACGCGATGACCTGGCCTTCGAGGTTGCCGTGCTGCCTGGCGAACGTGACAAAAGCCAGGTTGCAGGCGTTGAGCATGAGCTCCACGCACATGAACACGACAATGGCGTTACGGCGTACGAGCACGCCGACACCGCCGATGGCGAACAGCAGCGCGGAGAGCACCAGGTAGTGGGTGGTCACTTGCCTTCCTCCTCGACGGGGCCGTCGGCGGCCCTGCCCGCGGTCTGGGCGACCTTGGGCTTGTCCTCCGCCTCGGGGGAGCCCCCGAGGGAGCCCTCGGGCTCCTCGGCGACGGCCTGGACGACCTTCGGCTTCTCGGCGCGGCCCGGGCCCGCGGCGACGTTCCTGATCGCCTGAGCGAGCCTCGGGTTCTCCGGCAGCCGGCCGCCCTCGACGTCGTGCCGGGCGATGACCCGGTTGACGGAGAGCTCTGAGACCGTACCGTCCGGCAGCAGGGCGGGCATGTCGATCGCGTTATGCCTCGCGTAGGTGCCGGGCCCGGGAAGCGTGCCGGGGTGCCCGCCGAGGAAGCGCGCGCGCGAAAGCTCCTTCTGGGACGCCTTCGGCGTGCTGCGCTCACGGTGCGCCAGCACCATCGCGCCGAGCGCGGCGGTGATGAGCAGCGCGGAGGTGACCTCGAACGCGAACACGTAGCGGGTGAAGATCAGCCTGGCCAGCGCGGGGACGTTGCCTCCGTCGGCCTTGACCGCCGAGGCCAGCCCGGTCGGGTCGCCGATCACCGCGTTGCCGATGCCGGCCGCCAGGAGCACCGCGAAGCCGAGGCCCGCGACGAGCGCCCAGAAGCGCTGACCCTTGATCGTCTCCACCAGGGAGTCCGAGGAGTCGACGCCGACCAGCATCAGCACGAACAGGAAGAGCATCATGACCGCGCCGGTGTAGACGATGATCTGCACCACTGCGAGGAACGGGGCGTCCTGCACGGCGTAGAGCACCGCCAGCGACAGCATCACCACGCCCAGCATGAGCGCGGAGTACACGGCCTTGCGGCTGAAGACGAGTCCGAACGCGGCGGCTACCGAGACGACCGCCAGCACCCAGAACGTGATGGTTTCACCCATTGCTACGGCCCAACCGGTAGTAGTCCTCTTCGGTCTCGCCGAGGCGCATGGAGTGCGGCGGCGCTTCCATGCCAGGACCCAGCGGCGCGAGCAGCATCTCCTTGGTGTAGATGAGGCTCTCACGACTGGAGTCCGCGAGCTCGTACTCGTTGGTCATCGTGAGCGCCCGTGTCGGGCACGCCTCGATGCACAGTCCGCACAGGATGCAGCGCAGATAGTTGATCTGGTACGTCCGGCCGTACCGCTCACCCGGGGAGTAGCGCTCCTCGTCGGTGTTGTCGGCACCTTCCACGAAGATCGCGTCCGCCGGGCAGGCCCAGGCGCAGAGCTCGCACCCGACGCACTTCTCCAGGCCGTCCGGCCAGCGGTTCAGCTGGTGGCGGCCGTGGAACCGAGGCGCGGTGGGCCGCTTCTCCTCGGGATAGTTGACCGTCACCGGCTTCTTGAACATGTGGTGGAAGGTGACGCCGAAGCCCTTTACGGGGTTCAGGAAATCAGTTAGTCCCACTGGGGACCTCCTTGCGTCCGTTGACGCCGTGGTAGTGCGGCAGGTCCAACGCCGGAACCGGGAACCCACCGGCGGCGGGCTCCTCCCGCAGCTGCTCGAACTCCGCCTCGACCTCGGCGGCCCTGGCCTCTCGGCGGCGCTGGTTCACCGTGTCGAAGCGGAAGTAGATCGCCAGGATTCCGACGACCACGATCGCCGCGATGACCAGCACGAGGGTCTTCTGGTCACCGGCGATCCGGGTGGCCCGGACGGTGGCGACCAGCAGGATCCACCCGAGGTTGAGCGGGATGAGGACCTTCCAGCCGAAGGCCATGAGCTGGTCGTACCGGATACGGGGCAGCGACGCGCGCACCCAGATGAAGAACGCGAACACCAGCACGAGCTTGATGAAGAACCACAACATCGGCCACCAGCCGACGTTCGCGCCGTCCCACAGCGAGATCGGCCACGGAGCGCGCCAGCCGCCGAGGAACAGCGTGATGCACAGGCCCGACACCGTGAACACGTTGGCGTACTCGGCCAGCATGAACATCGCGAACTTCAGCGACGAGGAGTACTCGGTGTGGAAGCCGCCGACCAGCTCGCCCTCGCCCTCGGGAAGGTCGAACGGCACGCGGTTCGTCTCGCCGAGCATCGTGATCACGTAGATCAGGAACGACGGGATCAGCAGGATCGCGTACCAGGACGGGAGCGGGATGGAGAGGCCGAAAGCCTCCCAGGTGCCGCCGGAGGCCTGCTTGGCCACGATCTCGGAGGTGGACAGCGTCCCCGCGAACAGGAACACCGCCACGAACGACAGGCCCATCGCGATCTCGTACGAGATGACCTGGGCCGTGGAGCGCAGGCCGCCCAGCACGGCGTACGGCGAGCGCGAGCCCCAGCCCGCGAGCACGATGCCGTAGACGCCGATCGAGGCCATGGCGAGGACCACCAGTACCGCGACGGGCAGATCGGTGAGCTGCAGCGGCGTCCGCACGCCGAACATCGACACCATCGGCCCGAAGGGGATGATCGAGTACGACAGGAACGCCGGCACCGCGATGATGATCGGCGCCAGGATGTAGACGAGCTTGTCGACGGTCCTCGGGAGGATGTCCTCCTTCAGCCCCATCTTGATGCCGTCGGCCACCGACTGGAGCAGGCCGAACTTGCCCGCCCGGTTGGGGCCGTAGCGGTGCTGCATGCGCGAGATGAGCTTGCGCTCGGTCCACACGCCGAACAGCACGCCCAGCATCAGGAAGACGAAGATGAAGACGGCCTTGATGATGGAGATCCACAAGGGATCCTTGCCGAAGTCGGCCAGGGTGGGCCCGGCCGGATCGGCCACGAGAAGAGGGCTCATGACGCGCTCCCGATCTTGACGACGTCGCCGGCCACGGCACGCAGGTCACGGGTGACCGAGCAGCCCGCCGAGTTGGCCGGCACCCAGACCACGCGGTCGGGCAGGTCGGCCACCCGCGCGGGCAGCGTGACCGTGCCGCCCTCCGTGGTGATCGTGACCTTACCGTCGAGCGCGCCGATCTCCGCCGCGGTGGTCTCGGAAAGCAGCGCCTCCACGGCCCGGCCCGTGCCGGCCAGGTACGGCTCGCCGTCCTGCAGGCGGCCGGAGTCGAGCAGGAAGTGCCACGTCGCGAGGATCGCCTCGCCGGCCCTGGGGTCGGCGTGCGTGCCGCCGGTCACGCTCGGGCCGTTGGACCGGGAGCCGCGCCAGGCGCCGAGGGCCGCGAGCTCGCGGCGGGCGGCGGCGGCGTCGGGCAGGCCCAGGTGCACGTCCATGTAGTCGCTGATCGCGGCGATCGCGCGCAGGTCGCTCATCACGCCGGGCACGTCGATGGCCTGCTCGAACGAGCGGCCGCGACCCTCCCAGTCGACGAACGTGCCGCTCTTCTCGGAGACGGCCGCGACGGGCAGCACCACGTCGGCGCGGTCGGTGACCGCGCTGGCGCGCATCTCCAGCGAGACGATGAACGGCGTGTTCTCAAGGGCCGCGAGCGCGGCCTCGGGGTCGGCCAGGTCGTAGGGGTCGACGCCCCCGATGACCAGGGCGTCGAGCTCGCCCGTGAGCGCGGCGGCGAGGATGCCCGAGGTGTCGCGTCCCGCCGTCTCGGGGAGCGCAGAGACGTTCCAGGCGCGGGCGACCTCGGCGCGAGCCGTGTCGTCACCGGCCGGGCGGCCGATGGGGAGGAGGTTCGGCAGCGCGCCCGCCTCGATGGCGCCGCGCTCACCGGCCCGGCGGGGCACCCAGGCCAGGCGCGCACCCGAGGTGGCGCTCAGCCGCAGGACTGCGGAGAGCGCGCCTCGCGAGGTGGCGAGCCGCTCGCCCACCAGGATGATCGTGCCGGGCTGCTTGAGCGCGTCGCCGACCGCCGAGGATCCGGAGATGAGGTCGCCGAGCGCCTCGGCCTCCGCGCCGGGAAGCGTGCGGATCAGCGTGCCGCCCATCTTGGCGAGGCCCGCCGAGGCGAACGGCGCGAGCGAGAAGACCTTCAGGCCGCGCTTGCGGAACGCCTTGCGGAGCCGCAGGAAGACGATCGGCGACTCCTCCTCGGGCTCGAACCCGGCGAGCAGCACGGCCGGGGCCTTCTCCAGGTCGGTGTAGGAGACCTCGATGCCCTTGCCCGCCACCGCGTGGGCGAGGAAGACCGTCTCCTCCTCCGACAGCGGGCGGGAGCGGAAGTCGACGTCGTTGGTGCCGAGCGCGATGCGGGCGAACTTGGAGTACGCGTAGGCGTCCTCGACGGTCGCCCGCCCGCCGACCAGCACGCCGGCCTTGCCCCTGGCCCTCGCGAGCCCCTCGGCCGCGGCGGTCAGGGCCTCGGGCCAGGAGGCGGGCCGCAGGTGGCCGGTCTCGTCACGGACGAGCGGGGACTGCAGGCGGTCGGGCTGGGTCGTGTAGGCGAACGCCCAGCGGCCCTTGTCGCAGTTCCACTCCTCGTTGACCTGCGGGTCGTCTCCGGCGAGGCGCCGGGTGACCTTGCCGCGCCGGTGGTCGGTGCGCAGCTCACAGCCGCTCGCGCAGTGCTCGCAGGCGCTCTGCGTGGACACCAGGTCGAACGGCCGCGACTTGAAGCGGTACGCGGCACCGGTGAGCGCACCCACCGGGCAGATCTGGATGGTGTTGCCGGAGAAGTACGAGTCGAACGGCTGGTCGTCGGCCACGCCCACCTGCTCGGAGGCGCCGCGCTCGAAGAAGTCGATCAGCGGGTCGCCGGCGATCTCGTCCGCGAAGCGGATGCAGCGGGCGCACTGGACGCAGCGCTCGCGGTCGAGCAGCACCTCGGTCGAGAGCGGGATCGGCTTCTTGAAGGTGCGCTTGGTCTCCTGGAAGCGCGTCTCGCCCTGGCCGTTCGACATGGCCTGGTTCTGCAGGGGGCACTCGCCGCCCTTGTCGCAGACCGGGCAGTCGAGCGGGTGGTTCAGGAGCAGCATCTCCATGGCGCCGCGCTGGGCCTTCTCGGCGACCGGTGAGGTGAGCTGCGTCTGGATGACCATGCCCTCGGCGACCTCGATGGCGCAGGACGGCTGCGGCTTCGGGAAGCCCCGGCCGTTGCCCGCGTCGGTGATGTCCACCAGGCACTGGCGGCAGTTGGCGGCCGGGTCGAGCAGCGGATGGTCGCAGAACCTCGGGATCTGGATGCCCAGCAGCTCGGCCGCCCGGATGATCAGGGTCCCCTTCGGGACACTGATCTGGAAGCCGTCGATGGTGAGGGTCACCATGTCGACCGGCTGCTCGACCGGTCCCGCCGAGGTTGTCTGTACTGTCATGCCTTGCCCCACACAGTTGACGCGGCGTGATCGAACGGACATCCGCCGATCTCGAAGTGCTTGAGGTATTCGTCGCGGAAGTGCTTCACCGACGAATGGATCGGGCTCGTCGCGCCGTCACCGAGGGCGCAGAACGACCGGCCCAGGATGTTGTCCGCGATGTCCGTGATCGTGGTGAGGTCCTCTTCGGTGCCCTGGCCCTTCTCGAGCCGCCGGAGTACCTGCTTGAGCCAGTAGGTGCCCTCCCGGCAGGGGGTGCACTTACCGCAGGACTCGTGGGCGTAGAACTCGGTCCACCGCAGCACCGCGCGCACGACGCAGGTCGTCTCGTCGAAGATCTGCAGCGCACGGGTGCCGAGCATCGAGCCCTTGGCGCCGACCGACTCGAAGTCGAGCGGGACGTCCAGGTGCTCGTCGGTGAAGATCGGGGTGGAGGAGCCGCCGGGGGTCCAGAACTTCAGCCGGTGGCCCGCCCGGATTCCGCCCGCCATGTCGAGCAGCTCGCGCAGGGTGATGCCGAGGGGTGCCTCGTACTGGCCGGGCCGGGTGACGTGGCCGCTCAGCGAGAAGATGCCGAAGCCCTTGGACTTCTCGGTGCCCATCGAGGCGAACCAGTCGGCGCCGTTTCCGATGATGCTGGGAACGCTGGCGACCGACTCGACGTTGTTGATGACAGTGGGGCACGCGTAAAGGCCCGCGACGGCGGGGAAGGGGGGCTTGAGCCGAGGTTGACCTCTGTAGCCCTCCAGCGAGTCGAGCAGCGCCGTCTCCTCGCCGCAGATGTAGGCGCCGGCGCCGCTGTGCACGACGAGCTCCAGGTCGTAGCCCGACCCGAGGATGTCCGCGCCGAGGTAGCCCTTCTCGTACGCCTCGGCGACCGCCGCCTGCACCCGGCGGATGACGTGCAGCACCTCGCCGCGGATGTAGATGAAGGCCTGGTTCGCGCGGATCGCGTAGGCCGTGATGATGATGCCCTCCACCAGCGAGTGGGGGTTGGCCATCATGAGCGGGATGTCCTTGCAGGTGCCCGGCTCCGACTCGTCGGCGTTGACGACGAGGTAGTGGGCCTTGCCGTCGCCCTGGGGGATGAAGCCCCACTTCATGCCGGTCGGGAAGCCCGCGCCGCCACGGCCGCGCAGGCCGGAGTCCTTGACCGCCTTGATGATGGCGTCGGGGTCCATCCCGAGCGCCTTCTTGGCGGATTCGTACTCGCCGTATCCCTGGAGGGTGAACGAGTCCGCCCGATCCCAGTTCGCGGTGAGGACCGGAGTCAGAGTCGTCATTCGGAGGCCCCCTTCGAAGGCGCCGGCGCCGTCCAGCCGTTCGCCTTGGCGATCTTGAGGCCCTCGACCGAGGGGCCGACGGCCGAGGGGCCGTCACCGGCCAGGCCGTCCGGCAGGCCCGCGAGCACGCGCGAGGCCTCCTTGAACGAGCACAGGCGTCCCGGGCCGCGGGACGGCGCGATCTCCTTGCCGGCGCGCAGGTCGTCGACGAGCTGCTTGGCGGAGTCGGGGGTCTGGTTGTCGAAGAACTCCCAGTTGACCATCATGACCGGGGCGAAGTCGCATGCGGCGTTGCACTCGATGCGCTCCAGCGAGACCTTGCCGTCGGGGGTGGTGTCCCCGTTGCCGAGGCCCACGTGCTCCGAGAGCTCGTCCCAGATCTGGTCGCCGCCCATGATCGCGCACAGCGAGTTGATGCAGACGCCCACGTGATACTCACCCGCGGGCTTGCGCTTGTACATCGTGTAGAACGTCGAGACGCCCACGACCTCGGCCTTGCTGAGGCCCAGCATCTCGGCGCAGAACTCCTGCCCGGCGTCGGAGACGTAACCGTCCTCCGACTGCACGAGGTGCAGCAGGGGCAGCAGCGCCGACCGGCTCTTCGGGTAGCGGCCGATGATCTCTTTCGCGTCGCGTTCGAGACGCTCGCGGACTTCCGGCGAGTAGGTCGTCACCGGTCCACACCTCCCATGACCGGGTCGATCGATGCGACCGCGGCGATGACGTCGGCAATCATGCCGCCTTCGCAGGTAGCGGGCACCGCCTGCAGGTTCGTGAACGACGGGTCGCGGAAGTGTACGCGGAAGGGGCGGGTGCCCCCGTCGCTCACGACGTGCGCGCCCAGCTCGCCGCGCGGCGACTCGACCGGGACGTACGCCTGGCCCGCCGGGACCCTGAAGCCCTCGGTCACCAGCTTGAAGTGGTGAATCAGCGCCTCCATCGAGCTGCTCATGATGTGGGCGATGTGATCGGGCGAGTTGCCGAGGCCGTCGGGGCCGAGCGCGAGCTGCGACGGCCAGCCGATCTTCTTGTCCTCGATCATGACCGGCTTGCCCTTGAGCTCGGAGCCGGAGAGCCGGTCGAGGCACTGGCTGATGATCTTGAGCGACTCCTCCATCTCGGCCACCCGTACGAGGTAGCGGCCGTAGACGTCGCACGAGGTCTCGGTCGGCACGTCGAAGTCGTAGGTCTCGTACCCGCTGTAGGGCTGCGACTTGCGAAGGTCCCACGGCAGGCCCGCGGCCCGCAGCATGGGGCCGGTGACGCCGAGCGCCATGCAGCCGGTGAGGTCGAGGTACGCGACGTCCTTGGTGCGCCGGGTGTACGCGGGGTTCGCGTCGAGCAGCTTGCGCATCTCCTTGATGCGGCCAGGCATGATCTTGAGGAACTCCCCGATCTTGTCGACCGCGCCCGCCGGCAGGTCGACGGACACGCCGCCCGGCCGGACGTACGCCATGTTCATGCGAAGTCCGGTGATGTACTCGAACAGGTCGAGCACCAGCTCGCGCTCGCGGAAGCCGAACAGCATCGGCGTCGTGGCGCCGAGCTCCAGGCCGAAGGTCGCGATGGCCACCAGGTGGGAGGAGATCCGGTTGAGCTCCATCATCATGACCCGGATGGTCTGCGCGCGCAGCGGCACCCGGTCGGTGATGCCGAGGAGCTTCTCCACCGCCATGCAGTACGCCGCCTCGTTGAAGATGGGCGACAGGTAGTCCATGCGGGTGACGAACGTGACCCCCTGGGTCCACGTCCGGAACTCCATGTTCTTCTCGATGCCGGTGTGGAGATAGCCGATCACCGTGCGCGCCTCGGTGACGGTCTCGCCGTCGAGGGTCAGCACGAGCCTGAGCACGCCGTGGGTGGACGGGTGCTGGGGGCCCATGTTGATGACCAGGCGCTCTTCGGAGGACTCGGCGACCGCGTCGACGACCTCGTCCCAGTCCTGACCGTTGACGCTGTAGACCCTGCCCTCGGTGGCGTCCTGCTCGGTCTGAGCGGTGTCACCGTCGTGGATGGCGGTCATGCGTACGACCTCCTCTGGTCCGGCGCGGGGATGGTGGCGCCGCGGTACTCGACCGGGATGCCGCCGAGCGGATAGTCCTTGCGCTGCGGGTGGCCTTCCCAGTCGTCGGGCATCTCGATGCGGGTGAGCGCCGGATGGCCGTCGAAGACGATCCCGAAGAAGTCGTAGGTCTCGCGTTCGTGCCAGTCGTGGGTCGGGTAGATCGACACCGTGGACGGGATGCGCGGATCCGAGTCCGGGCAGGAGACCTCGACGCGGACGCGCCGGTTGTGCGTGATCGAGCACAGGTGGTAGACCGCGCGCAGCTCGCCGCCGGCCTCCTCGGGGTAGTGCACGCCCGAGACGCCGAGCGACAGCTCGAAGCGCAGGTCGGTGTGGTCGCGCAGGTGCCGCATGACCTCGACCAGGCGCTCGCGCGCGACGTGCAGGGTCAGCTCGCCGCGGTCGACGACCACGCGCTCGACCATGTCGGCGTAGGCGTCGCCGGCCGCGCGCTCCAGCCCGTCGGCCACCTCGTCGAAGTAGCCGCCGTACGGCTTCGCGCTCGACAGCTGCGGCGCGCGGCGCACGACGAGCCGTCCGTAGCCGGAGGTGTCGCCGGAGTCGGTGGCGCCGAACATGCCGAGGCGGGCTACCGGCTCCTCCGGCACCCCGGGAAGGTTGTCAGTGCTCATTTCGAGGTCCCCTGATCGATGAGCGGAAGCGACCGGAGAGCCTGCAGCTCCAGCTCGTCGATCTGCTTGGCGCGGTGCGCGCCGAACTTCATGTTCTGGATCTTGTCGTGCAGCTTGACGATCGCGTCGATGAGCATCTCGGGGCGCGGCGGGCAGCCGGGCAGGTAGATGTCCACCGGCACGACGTGGTCGACGCCCTGCACGATCGCGTAGTTGTTGAACATGCCACCGCTGGAGGCGCAGACGCCCATCGCGATGACCCACTTCGGCTCGGCCATCTGGTCGTAGATCTGGCGCAGCACCGGTGCCATCTTCTGCGAGAGCCGGCCCGCCACGATCATCAGGTCGGCCTGGCGGGGGGACGCGGACGCGCGCTCCATGCCGAACCTGGCCAGGTCATGGTTGGGACCGCCGGTGGCCATCAGCTCGATGGCGCAGCAGGCCAGGCCGAACGTGGCCGGCCAGACGGAGTTCTTGCGCGCCCATCCGGCCGCCTGCTCCACGGTGGACAGGACGAATCCGCTGGGCAGTTTTTCTTCGAGACCCATCTCAGTGCTTCCTCTCGCGCGCCTCCGGCACGCTGCCTCTCAGTCCCAGTCCAGGCCGCGGCGACGCCAGACATAGGCGTACGCGACCAGGACGGTGACGATGAACAGCACCATCTCGACCAGCCCGAAGACCCCGAGCTGGTCGAAAGCGACCGCCCACGGATAAAGGAAGATGATCTCGATGTCGAACACGATGAAGAGCATCGCGGTGATCATGTACTTCAGCGGGAACCGGCCACCGCCGACGGGCTGCGGCGTGGGCTCGATGCCGCACTCGTAGGCGTCGAGCTTCGCGCGGTTCCAGCGCTTGGGGCCGGTGAAAGGCGCGATTCCCACGGAGAAGACGGCGAAGCCCGCCGCGAGAACCGCGAGCACCAGGATAGGCACATACAGTTCCATCGCTATGCGTCCCCTCTGAGCGCTGAAGCTTCGGTCAATCGGTTGCTGAGTCTAGGCAGGTCGATCATCGATCTTCGTTCCGGGTGCTGTGTCATGCCGGCGGCGTGACCTTGGACAGGGCGTTGATGATCCGGTCTGACGCATCGCCCTGCCGGTCCGTGAGATTAGCAAGGAGTTTCAGAGCGAACCGCATCAGAGTGGGATGTGGCAGGCCGTGCCGCGTGAGGAACCCCATCACGCCGGGCTTGCCGATGGCCTCGACGAACAGCCGCCCGAGGGTGAAGTAGCCGCCGTAGGCGTCCTTGAGCGTCTTCGGGTAGGCGCGCAGGACGCGCTCCCGCTGGGCGGGGGTGGTGCCGGACACGGCCGAGACGATGGTGTCGGCGGCGATGCGGCCGGTCTCCATCGCGTAGGCGATGCCCTCGCCGTTGAAGGGGTTGATCATGCCGCCCGCGTCGCCGACGAGCACCAGGCCGCGGGTGTAGTGCGGCTGCCGGTTGAAGGCCATCGGCAGCGCCGCGCCCCGGATCGGCCCCGTCATGTTCTCCTCGGCGAACCCCCACTCGGAGGGCATGTTCTTGACCCAGCGGCGCAGCAGGTCGCGGTAGTCGATGTTCTGGAACGCGGCGCTGGTGTTCAGGAGCCCGAGGCCGACGTTGCTGGTGCCGTCGCCGACGCCGAACACCCAGCCGTACCCGGGCAGCAGCCGGGGGGAGCCGTCCGGGTCGGTGTCCCACAGCTCCAGCCACGTCTCCAGCCAGTCGTCGTCGTGGCGGGGGCTGGTGTAGTAGGTGCGGACGGCGACGCCCATCGGGCGGTCGGTGCGCTTGTGCAGGCCCATCGACAGGGAAAGCCGCGTGGAGTTGCCGTCGGCGGCCACGACCAGGCGAGAGCGGTAGGTCACCGGCTCGCCGTCGTGCTTGGCGGTCACGCCGACGACGTGGCCGCTGCGCGGGTCGAGCACGGGGCCGGTGACGTTGACGCCCTGGAGCAGCCTGACGCCCGCCCGCTCGGCGTTGCCGGCCAGGATCTGGTCGAAGTCGAGGCGCGTGCGCACGAGGCCGAAGTCGGGGAAACTCGACAGCTCGGGCCAGGCCAGCTCAAGGCGCATGCCGCCGCCGACGGCCCGGAGCCCCTTGTTCCTGACCCAGCCGGGGGCGTCGATGTCGACGCCCATGGCGATCAGCTCCTTGACGGCGCGCGGCGTCAACCCGTCTCCGCACACCTTCTCGCGCGGAAATCGGGTCTTCTCCAGCAGCAGCACGTCGAAGCCGGCCTGTGCGAGATAGAAAGCCGTGGTCGAACCCGCGGGTCCGGCACCGACGACGATGATGTCGGCGTCCGCCGCGGGAGCTGACTCGCTCACGGGACCTGTCCTGTCCTGGGTGTCGAGGGCCTCGGGGTTCGGGGCCTTCGTTCCTTTGTGAACCACTTCACAAACTTGTCGGCGGAAGTCTAACCCTTTTTCCCTGCCCGATGTCAGATGGAGCTTACCTACTTGCCCACGGTTGGTTTACCAGCCCGATGGAGGGCCACGATGCCGAGCGAAAGATTGCGCCACTCGACCCGTTCCCAGCCCGCCTCTTGGAGAAGCCGGGCGAGACCGGCCTGATCAGGCCAGGCGCGGATCGACTCGGCGAGATATACGTACGAGTCGGGATTGGAGCTCACGGCGCGGGCGACGGGCGGCAGGAGCTTCATGATGTATTGCGTGTAAACCAGCTCGAACGGCTTCACCGTGGGCCTGGAGAACTCGCACACCACCAGCCGCCCGCCCGGTTTGGTGACCCGCAGCATCTCGCGCAGCGCCGCCACCGTGTCGTTGACGTTGCGCAGGCCGAACGAGATCGTCACGGCGTCGAAAGTGTCGTCCGCGAAGGGAAGATGCAGCGCGTCGCCTCCGATGAACGTGACGCCGCGCACTCCCCCGCCGTGCAGCCCGGACCCCCCACGCCGCTCGGCACCGGTGCGGAGCATGCCGAGCGAGAAGTCGCAGGCGATCGCCCGCGCCCCCAGGCCGGTGAAGGCGTCGGTCGAGGTGCCGGTGCCGGCCGCGAGGTCGAGGACGAGCTCCCCCGGACCGGCGTCGACGGCGACCGAGGTGGCCCTGCGCCAGAACCGGTCTTGGCCCAGCGACAGGACATCGTTGACCAAGTCATAGCGCCGGGCCGTGCGGTCGAACATCGCCGCCACCTCGTGCGGCTGTTTGTCCAGGGATGCACGCGTCATGCGTCAAGCTTAGTGCGCATGAGGTGATCGACCCAAAGTAGCCGCCTCATTACTCGGCGTCTGCTAGGACTTGGTGAATGTTTGCCCGAAAGTCGACCCGAAAGTCGACCGCCATGGCCGTCCCGCTGCTCGCGGGAGCCCTCACCGTCCTTCCCTGCACCCCCGCTTCGGCGGGCGACGTCGCGCAGGCCGGCGTCGTCTCGGCCCACCCCGTCGGCACCACCCCCCATGTGCTCGACGGCATCGTCAACGCCTTCGCCCTGGTCGGGGGCACCGTCGTCGTCGGCGGCGCGTTCAGTGAGGTGCGCGAGGCGGGCACCTCCACGAAGCTGCGGAAAAGCAACCTCTTCGCCTACGACCTCGCCACCGGCAAGATCGACACCCGCTTCACACCGCGGCTGGACGGCCCGGTCAACGCGCTGGCGGCGGGCCCGGACGGCTCGGTCTACGCCGGCGGGGCGTTCATCGGCGCCGGCGGCGCGGGCGGGGCCGGCCGCGGCCTGGCGCGGTTCAGCCTCGCGGACGGCTCGCCCGTCGCCGGCTTCTCCGCGCCGGTGCGCGGCGGCGACGTGTCCGCCCTCGCGTTCCACGGCGGCAAGCTGTACGTCGGCGGCGACTTCACCGGCATCGGCCGCACCGGCCGGGCGGCGCTGGCCCGGGTGGACGCGGCCACCGGAGCGGTCGACCCCTCCTTCACCGTCACCCCGGGCGGCGGGCGCGGCGGCACCCTCAAGGTCTACGCGATGGCCGCCACCCGCGACCGGCTCGCGGTCGACGGCTCCTTCACCACCCTGGACGGGCTGCGCCGCCCACAGGTGGGCCTCATCGACATCGGCGCCGCGCGGCCCTCGGTAACCGACTGGCACACCGAGGCGTACGCGGCCGACTGTAAGGACGTGTTCCCCTCTTACGTGCGAGGGCTGGATTTCTCACCTGACGGGCAGTATTTCGTCATCGTGACGACAGGAGGCGCCAAGGGCGCCAAGAAGCTGTGCGATTCAGCGGCGCGCTTCGAGACCTATTCACGCGGCGACGCCATCAGGCCCACGTGGATCAACTACACCGGCGGCGACTCGCTGTACTCGGTCGCGGTGACCGGGGCCGCCGTCTACGTGGGCGGCCATCAGCGGTGGCTGAACAACCCCAAGGGCTCAGACTCGGCGGGGCCCGGAGCGGTGGCGCGACCCGGCATTGGAGCGATTCACCCGGCCACCGGCAGAGCGCTCACATGGAACCCAACTCGCGACCGGGGCATCGGTGTCAAGGCGTTCCTGGCTCACAAAGGCGGCCTTCTCGTCGGAAGCGACACCACGCACCTCGGACACGAGTACCATGCCCGGGTCGGCATGTTCCCGCTTCCCTAAGCCCTGTGCCCCTTGCTGATCTGCTCACTCACCGCGTCTCGCTGCTTGGACAGCAGCACGTAGCTGGCTATGCCGCTGATCACGAAGCTGATCACGATGAGCCAGAAGGCGTTGTGGATGCCGATCAGGAAGAGGACACCAAGGGTGACGGCGAACAGACCGAGCCGTGACGCGGTGTAAACGAGAAACGATCGCACAACGTCGAGGTTACGTCACCGGCCCGGTGGAGCGGTCTACGGCCGCCACTGGACGGGAGCTGATTACGTCCGTGGAGCTTTACACCGCTCACTTCGCATCGGGAGCGAGCACTGCTAGTGTTCCCAACACGGCGCTTTTGTAAAGAAACACCCACGAGCGCCCCAAAGAGGCTCTATCATATAACAAACGGGCAGTCAGCTGATAACAACCCGTGATCTTTCGATCTAAATCACGGATATATCAGATTTCGCTCGGCAAACTGGATACCTGTCCGCCCGCTTCAGGATGCGGGATGCGAGGGGGAGAGATTGTGGAGAGTAGCAGCGAACGTCTGCTGACCCCCGGAGAGGTTGCCGCCCTCTTCCGGGTCGATCCAAAAACGGTGACGCGCTGGGCAGCGGCAGGCCGCATCAGCAGCATCCGTACCCCCGGAGGGCACCGGCGTTTCCGCGAGTCGGAGGTGCACGCTCTCCTGCGTGGCGAGGAAGTCCTAACGGCCGACCGGCCGAGCGGCGACTCACCGCGTGTCTGATGTACAGGCGAGAGAACGCCGCCCCCGGCGACCATCGTGGGGCGCGGTGATCTCAAAGCCAAGTCGCACCACCCGGTGATCCTGCGTGCCCCCGGAAGCCGCAGGGTCACTGTTCTTTTTTAGGACGCGCCTTTAATGCCTTTTGGGGTGCGATCTGTGTTCTGTGTCCGGCCGGTGCCGCCTTGCGAGTGGCTCCGCTTCCCGGCGCCGCGAGCCGGCACGCCCATCGGCACGCGACCGGCCGGCGCAACTCCCCCACAGCCGCGGTTCAGCGGTCGGTGGCCTGTGACTCCTTGAACGCCAGAAATTCGCGCTCCAGGTCGTCGTTCTCGTCCTTCCAGCGCCTGCGCCGCTCGGCGTCCTGCTCCTCGGTGATCGACTCGGGCAGCCAGCGGTCGTAGTCGGGGTCGCTGGGGGCGAGCTCCACGTAGGCGTTGCCGATCAGGCGGCCGTCGTCACTGGTGAGGGAATGCGGTATCCGCAACGTCCCGTCCGCGAGCCGGATGACGTACATGGCGGATCACCTAGATTCCGTAGCGCCGGTTGAAGAAGAGCATGACATTGAGAGCGGCGCGGGTGTCTCCATTCAGCATGTCGAGCAGCGCCGGCCGCTGCCGTGAGGCGATGGCCGCGAAGGCGTCGGCGAAGAACTCCTTGCGGCCGAGGCCACCCGGCTGCTTGTGGAACGCCGAGGCGAACAGATGCCCACATTCCTCGTAGAGGGCGACGAACTCCGGCGAGTCGGACACCCATTCGCCGGTCGCGGCATCGATGTCGTCGAGAGCGTGACCGGTCTCGTGCATCATCACGTCGGGCGTGGGCGAGGGCCGGTCGCCAACCACGATCTTGCGGTCGCCGTACGCGCCGGCGCAGACGTCCCACGTCGCCTTGCCGGAGGGCAGCGGCGCGCCCCGGAGATAGCCCATGTCGTCCAGATCGGGCACGCCGCCGGGCCCGACGTAGATGCCGTCGAGTCCGACGGCCAGGAGGGCCTTGAGGCGCTCGGGGAGCCGGGCGAGGCTGTCGACGGCACGCACCGCGTCGGCCGACGGGGGGCCGTCCACGGCGTCCCACTGGCGGTAGAGGATCTGCTCCAGCGGGCCGCAGTGCCTCAGCCCGTCGCGCAGGTCGGGTGTGTCGGGCGAGTTGGGCTGGGCCAGGGGAAGCTCGTCGTCCAGCTCGAAGTCGCGCCAGATGTACTGCGGCCGGTCGACCACGGGGGCGGTGACGGCCCGCATGGCGTCGACCCGGGGCTGCTCGCCCTCCCAGAACGCGTCGGCGCGGCTCTCGCGGCGGTTCGCCCTGCGCCCGCTGTCGCGGTAGTCCGCGCGGTCCCGCGCCGAATCCCCGCGGCCCTCCCGCAAGGACTCCGGGCGGCCATCACGGCCGTCACGACCCTCGCGGCCCTCACGGAGTGAGTCGGGCCTGCCGTCCGAGGGCTCCGGGGTGCCCTCGCGAGGGGCCTCTCCACGGCGGGGAAGGCCGTACGGCGCCTTCTGCCGCCAGCGTGGCCCTCTGCGATGGCGACCCCTGTCGCCGGAATACGCCGTCAATGCGATGGCCAGGGGGCCCGAGCGAGCGCGAACATCAGCACGCACCTCTCCCGTCCGCGAAGCGTGGTCACGGTCCACGGTACGACGAGCCCGCTCGGGAAGTCACCTGGAATGTCCTACGGGGATGGATCCGGGCGACGCTGTTACGCCCCGAAAACACGATCTACCGTCGAATGGCTTACGCTGCGGACATGCCTAGCGTGCTTCTTGGCCTGGCCCTGTTAGCCTTCTGGCTTTACTGCCTGTTCGATGTGATCACCACACCGGAGGAGGACGTAAGGAACCTCCCCAAGCTTCTGTGGGTTCTCATCGTCGTCCTCCTGGTCGACCTCGGCGGCCTTCTGTGGCTGCTGCTGGGCCGTCCCCAGAGTGAGCAGGCAGTTCAGCGGCAGCGCATGGGCCGCGCCGGCCGCCCCCGGCCCTCCGTGCCCCGTGGACCCGACGACGACCCCGACTTCCTCCGCGACCTAGACCGCCGCCTCCGCCGGGAGGACGACTGACCCCCCGCGCGTCGCCCTGACCCACAGCGACAGCACGCCCGTGCCGGCCTCATCGGCGGGCACGGGCGTCGGCGCGGCCCTCTGGTAAGGGAGCGTCGGCACTGACAGGGGACACCTAGGGGCTAGGGCACCTGCGCGTAGGAATGCAGGCCCGACAGGAAGATGTTCACACCGATCAGGTTGAACAGCAGGCAGCCGAACGCGATCAGCTGCACGATCACCGCTGCCCTGCCGCGCCACCCGGCGGTGGCCCTCGCGTGCAGGTACGCCGCGTACGCGATCCAGGTGATGAACGCCCAGACCTCCTTGGGGTCCCAGCCCCAGTAGCGGCCCCACGCCTTGTCGGCCCACAGGGCGCCCGCGATCACCGCGAACGTCCAGATCGGGAAGGCGATCACGATGGCCTGGTGGGCGACACGCTCCAGATCGTCCCGCCCGGGCAGCCGTGACGGGCCGTCCTTACGCGCCAGGAACAGGATGCCCGAGACTCCGGCGACGATGAACAGGCCGCTCGCGAAGATCGCGGCGGTGACGTGGATGGCGATCCAGTACGAGTTGAGCGCGGGCACGACCGGCCCCGCCTGCACGTGCAGGTAGCGGACGGCGAAGCCGAGCCCGAGCGCCGCCGCGACCGAGACAAAGGCCCCGAGGAACCGCACCGGCTGGCGGGCCTGCATCACCAGGAACGCGGTCACGGCGGCGAAGCAGATCGCCACCACGAACTCGTACATGTTGCCCCACGGCCAGCGGCCCACGGCGAAGCCCCGGGTGATGATGGCCCCGAGGTTGGTGGCCCACCCGAGACAGCTCAGCGCGATCGCGAGGGTGCCCGCCCGGGCGGCCCATGCGGGCGGCGTGCGGGTGCCGTCACCCGGCCCCGTGGAGCCCGTCCCGGCCCCGCCCGTACGGGCGTCGGCCGTCTGGGCGTCGGCCGTCTGGGCGTCGGCCGTCTGGGCGTCGGCCGTCTGGGCGTCGCCGGCCACGCCGACGCCGGCGGGGACGAGCTCGCGGGCCGGAGCGGCCGCCCGTGCCCGGCCGAAGCCGAGATCGAGCGCGTAGCCGATCATGGCGAGGACATACAGCAGGACGGTCGCGAGGATCAGCTGATCGCTGAGCGTGGCGAGCCCTGAGTTGACGTCAGTGGGCATCCTTTACTCCTTGACGCGAGGCGGCATCGCCGGCCTCGGGACCTCGAAGGGCCGTGACGATCTGGGAGAACTCCTCGGCGAAGCCGGGGCCGCCCTCGGTGCGCGTCAGCCCGCCGACCTCGACCTCGGTGGCCCCCTCCCCTTCCTTCACCCGCGCCCAGACCCGGCGGCGGCGAACGGTGAGGGAGAGCACGAGCCCGAGGACCGAAAGGCCCGCGGCGAGCAGGGCCGGAATCCGGCCGGGGTCATAGGCGATCTGGAGGCTGATCCATTCGCGCACGCCGGTGAGCTGGATGGACCCGGCGCCGCCGGGCAGCGGGAGGGTCTCGCCGACGCCCAGCGGCTTGGTGTTGAGCCCCATGACCAGGGGCTTGAGCTTCTTGGTGTCGAGCTGGTAGACCGACTGCGGCTGCCCCGACTTCATCCCGAGGTCGCCGGAGAAGGCGAACACCTGGGCCGTCGGGTTGGCGGCGCCGGGGAAGACCGAGACGTAGGAGCCGTCCTGCGCGGGCACGGTGGTCGGCAGGAAGCGCACCAGGAACCCGAGCTGGTCGGGCACGGCGTCCGGCACCTTGATCACGCACTCGGACGTGTAGGTCATCTGGTCGGCGGTAAGGCAGGGCACCGCCCCCTCGAAGGCCACCTGCCCCTTCCCGTCGAGGACCTTGAAGCTGGGCGCGTACCCGTGGCCGATCAGGTAGGTCTGGGTGCCGTTGACGTCCAGCGGCTCGTTCACCCGCAGGTCGTACGGCCGCTCACGCCCCCCTGGGCGGTCGGTCACCATGAGCTTGGCGGAGAAGTCGAGTGGCTGCCCGCGCCGGTCCCCGGTGGCGACGTAGGTGGCCTGGAAGTCCGAGAGCGTGAAGGAGAACGGCTCCAGCGACTCGGCCGACACGTTCTGGCCGGGGATGTACCTGTCGTAGGCGGCGACGGTGTTGGCGAAGCCGTTCCCCTCGACGAGCAGCACGTTGCCCCGGTAGCCGTACAGACCGCCCGCGCCGACCGCGACCAGCAGGGCGAGCAGGGCGACGTGGAACAGCAGGTTGCCGGTCTCGCGCAGGTAGCCCTTCTCGGCGGACACCCAGCCGGGCCCGGTCACCGTGCGGAAGCGCTTCTTCCTGAGCTGGGCGACGATCGCCTCCACCGTGGCGCCGGGGGCCTCGAAGGACGCGTGCTGGGGAAGCCGGGAAAGGTTGCGCGGGGCTGCGGGTGGCGTGCGCCTGACCTCGCGCAGGTGGGCCGCCGCCCGGGGGATGACGCACCCGGCCAGCGAGAGGAACAGCAGCAGGTAGGTCGCCGCGAACCACGGCGAGGTGAAGACGTCGAAGAGCCCGAGACGGTCGAGCCACTTCGCCGCGCCGGGGCTGTCCTTAAAGTACTGCGCGACCTTCTCGGGGCTGATCGACCGCTGCGGGTAGATCGAGCCGGGCACGGACGCGAGCGCGAACAGGAACAGCAGGATCAGCGCCGTGCGCATCGAGGTGAGCAGGCGCCAGGCCCAGCGCAGCCAGCCCACCGGCCCGAGACCGGCCGGGCGCACCGGGTCCGCCCGGACCTCCTGGGTGAATGTCATCAGATCACCGGCTCGAATCCGCCCACCCAGCCCTGCATGCCGGCGATGATCTGGCCCCAGAGGCCGGTCACCAGCAGCACGCCGACGAGGACGAGCATGGCGCCTCCGACGCGGGTGATGAGCTGGGAGTGGCGGCGCACCGCCTTGAACGTGTGGAGCGCCCTGCGGTAGGCGAGGGCCGCGAGGATGAACGGCAGGCCGAGGCCCAGCGCGTACGCGAAGGCCAGCATCGCGCCCCGCACCGCGCTGGCCTGGTCGAGCGACAGCGTCAGCACCGCGGACAGCGTGGGGCCGATGCACGGCGTCCAGCCGAGGCCGAACACGACGCCGAGCAGGGGCGCGCCCGCCATCCCGGCGGCGGGGAAGCGGTGGATGCGCACGTCACGCTGCAGGCCGGGGATCAGGCCGAGGAAGCCGAGGCCGAGCACGATCGTGAGGCCGCCGAGCACGCGGGTGACCACCTCGGCGTTGCCGAACAGCATCGCCCCGAGGCCGCCGAACAGCGCGCCCCCCAGCACGAAGACCAGCGAGAAGCCGAGCACGAACAGGGCGCTGCCCGCCACCATGCGCCCGCGCCTGGGGTCGCCGCTCATGCCGGTGACGTACGACAGGTATCCGGGGACCAGCGGCAGCACGCACGGCGAGAGGAACGACACCAGCCCGGCCGCGATCGCGACGGGCAGGGCGACGATCAGCGAGCCGGCCGCGACGGTGGTCGCGAGGTCGCTCACGGCGCACCCACGTGGTCGTTACTTCTCATCGCCGACCTTGGTGACCACGTCGTAGAGGTCTGCGTACTTGACCTCTCCGAGGGCACGGGCGGCGACCCTGCCCTGCCGGTCGAGGACCAGCGTGGAGGGGATCGCCGCGGGGTTGACCATGCCGTGGAACGCGAGCGCGACCTTGCCCGGCTGGTCGTACAGGCTGGGGTAGCCGGGCTGCTGCGTGCGCTGGAAGGCAATGGCCTGCGCCTTGTCGTCCTTGAAGTCGACGCCGAGGAACTGGACGCCGAGGTCCTTGGTCTTGGCGGCGATGTCCTTGAGCACCGGGGCCTCGCTGCGGCAGGGCGCGCACCAGGAGGCCCAGAAGTTGAGTACCACGACCCGGCCCTTGTGGTCGGCGAGGCTCGCGGGGGTGCCTTCCAGCGTCTCCCCCTGGATCGCCGGGGCGGCCTGGCGCTGCCCGGCCGGGAAGAGCTGTACCGCGCCGTTGCCCGCCACGAAGCGCGTGTCGCCGGACTGGGGCTGCGATCCCTGGGTTCCGGCGCAGCCCGCGAGAGCCGTCATGGCCAGCACCATGGTGACGAGGGCACGTGACTTCGCGGACACGGAGGAGGATCTCCTTGCACTACAAGCGGTAGAGCTTCAAACCCTACCGAGCGCACCGCGCGCCCTCGAAATCGGGGCGGCACCGGTGACTACCGACGTTTGGCCGGTTTGAGCAGTTTAGGCGGTTTGATGAGCGCCCCTGCCGGTTCGCTGTATCCCACGCTCGTCAGCCGGTCGCCCTCGAAGGTGAAGCTGGTGAGGCTCGCGAGCGCGCACTGGCGCCGGCGGGGGTCGTGCGCCAGCCTGCGGCCCTCCGCGGCGAGCCGGATGATCCAGATCGGGAGCTGGTGGCTGACCAGGACGACCTCGTGCCCCCGCGCGTCCGCACGCGCGTCGTCGATCATCGGCCGCATGCGCTTCACGATGTCGACGTACGGCTCGCCCCAGGAGGGCCGGGTGGGGTTCCACAGGTGGCGGTAGTTGCGGGGCGCCCGGAACATGCCGCCGACGGCCAGGCCCTCGAAGACGTTGTCCGCCTCGATCAGCCTGTCGTCGGTCTTGATCGGGAGCTCCAGCGTCGTCGCGAGCGGGGTGGCCGTCTCCTGGGCGCGCTCCAGAGGGGAGCTGTACAGCGCGACTATGTCGCGGCCGGCGAGCGCCTTGGCCACCATCTCGGCCATCAAGCGGCCGTTCTCGGAGAGGTGATATCCGGGCAACCTGCCGTAAAGCAGACCCTGGGGATTGTGCACCTCTCCATGGCGGAGCAGGTGAACAACGGTGCTTTCAGTCATGACGGACACCAGCCTACTGGGCCAAGGGGGCCGTCGCATGACCTGACGTGGCGGACCTGCCGACATCAGCGGAGACGGACAGCAGCCCCGAGGGCGGGCTCACCTGCCGCAGCACCTCGACGGCCGCGCGGATCGCCGGGCGCCGGGCGGCGTCCGTACGCCACAGCGCGAAGATGCGGCGGGTCGGGCGCGGCAGTATCGGCACCGCCCGGACATCGGCCGGCAGGACGTCCCTGCCGAGGCGCGGCACGATGGCACAGCCGTGCCCGGCTCCGACCAGGGCGATCTGCGTGGGGTACTCGTCGGCCATGCACGAGAACTCCGGCTCCAGCGACGCCGTCCTCAGCGTGAACACCAGCCAGTCGTGGCAGACGGTGCCCGGTGAGGAGCTGATCCACCGCTCGCCGTGCAGCTCGGACAGGTCGATCTCGCGCCGGTCGGCCAGAGGGTGACTCGCGGGCACCACCACGTCGGCCACGTCGTCGAAGAGCGGAACGCGCGAGAGCCCCTCGGGGATGGCCATCGGACGGTTCAGCCAGTCCTGGACCAGGGCGAGGTCCAGCTCGCCCCTGGCCACCTCGCGGATCTGCCGCTCGGGCTCGCGCTCGTAGAGCACGAGGTCGAGATCGGGGTGGCGGTGCTTGAGCTCCCTCAGCGCGCCGGGGAGCACGCCCCGGGCGGCGGTGGGGAACGCGGCGATCGACAGGCGCCCGACAACCGTGCCGCGCAGCGCCTCGAAGTCGGCCTCCGCGGTCTCCACCAGCGCCAGGATGCGCTCGGCGTGCTCGGCGAGCAGGCCGGCGGCATCGGTGAGCCTCACCCCGCGCCCGCTGCGCTCGATCAGCGTGGAACCGGTCTCGCGTTCGAGCTTGGCGAGCTGCTGGGAGATCGCCGACGGTGTCACCATGAGCGCCTCGGCGGCGGCGCCGACCGAACCGTACACGGCGACGGCGTGCAGGGCCTTCAGGCGGTGGAGATCCAGCATATAGCGATGCTAAACGATTAATCGCTGTAAGTCCCGCCCGAGCTGAAGGGTCATTCCATACGGGCTCAGTACCGAGCTGTCAGTCCTGGGCCGAAGCGGCGGCTTTCGCGGCGGCGGGCAGGGCCTCGGCCACCCGGGTGAGCGCCTCCTCGTCGTGCGCCGCCGACAGGAACCACGCCTCGTACGCCGACGGCGGCAGGTAGACGCCCTGGTCGAGCATGGAGTGGAAGAACGCGCGGTACGCCGAGGTGTTCTGGGTGCGGGCGCCGGAGAAGTCGGTGACCGCGTCGGCCGTGAAGAAGATCGAGAACAGGTTGCCGGCCGTCTGCAGCCGGTGGGGCACCCCGGCGGTGGCCAGGGCGTCCGACGCGGCGCGGCCGATGATCAGGGCCGCCGCGTCCACCCGGTCGTACACCTCGTCGTCGCAGGCCCGCAGGGTGGCGAGACCGGCGGCACAGGCCAGGGGGTTACCCGAGAGAGTGCCCGCCTGGTAGACCGGGCCCTCCGGCGCGAGCCGGTCCATGACCTCGGCCCGCCCGCCGAACGCCGCGGCCGGCAGCCCGCCACCCATGACCTTGCCGAACGTCATCAGGTCGGCGTCCACCGGGTCCAGGCCGTACCAGCCGGAGGCGGAGACCCGGAAGCCCGTGAGGACCTCGTCCATGATGAGAAGGGCGCCCCTGGCCGTGCACAGCTCGCGCAGCAGGGCGTTGAACCCGGGGTTCGGCGGCACCACGCCCATGTTGGACGGGCAGGCCTCGGTGATCACGCACGCGATCTCGTCGCCGTACGCCTCGAACGCCTCGGTGACCGCCTCGGGCGAGTTGTACGGCAGGACGATCGTGTCGGCCGCCGACGCGCCGGTCACACCGGGGGTGTCGGGCAGCCCGAAGGTGACCACACCCGAGCCCGCGGAGGCGAGCAGCGCGTCCACGTGCCCGTGGTAGCACCCGGCGAACTTGACGACGCGCGAGCGCCCGGTGAAGCCGCGCGCCAGCCGTACCGCCGACATGGTGGCCTCGGTGCCGGAGCTGACCAGCCGGACCTTCTCGACCGGGTCGACCCGGGAGACGATCTCCTCCGCCAGCTCGACCTCACCGGGCGTGGCCGTGCCGAAGGACATGCCGCGTGACAGGGCCTCGGTGAGCGCCTCCACCACGGCGGGGTGCCGGTGGCCGAGGATCATCGGGCCCCAGGAGCAGACTAGGTCGACGTAGCGGTTGCCGTCGACGTCGACGATGTAGGGGCCGTCGCCGGACTCCATGAACCTCGGGGTGCCGCCGACGGCGCCGAAGGCGCGCACCGGCGAGTTGACGCCTCCCGGGACCACGGCCCGGGATCGCTCGAACAGGTCCTCTGAGATCTTCGTAAGGCTCACGCGTCAAGGTTAGTCCCCGCGACGCCAGGCCGGTCGGCCGAGTCGGGGCCGGGGGTGAGCGCGACGGCTCAGTCGATCGCGTCGGCCAGCCGGTCGAGGACGTGCAGGGGGTCGGGGAGCGGACGCCCGTCGGGGGGCCGCAGCCAGCGGGCCTGGCTGCCGTCGGCCAGCGACGACGGCGGGGCGAGGACGTAGCTGTCACGGCAGTGCCAGCGGAGCCCAGGGGAGTCCTCTATGGTCTCGGGGCCGTAGTCGAGGTGGCAGGACCACCACTCGTCCTCGTCCTCGGGAGCGCCTCGCGTGGCGACGTAAAAAAGGACCCGGTCGCCGCCTGCGGCAACCGGGCCCGTCGCGAAGCCAGAGGCCTCCATGGCGGCGAGGGCCGTCTGGCCCGCCGCCGCGGGTACGTCGAACACGTCGAACACCCTGCCCGTGGGAAGGATCACGCTGGCCTCGGGATTCTGCTCCCACCACCGGGTGAGCAGCGCGGCGTCCGTGGTCGCCATCATCTGCCAGGCCGGCGAGAGCGGATGCGCCCCCGGGTCGGGACAGCCGACGCGGTCGCACGAACAGGCCCGCCGTCCCTCACGCAGTGGGTGGGCGCCCAGGCAGCTCGCCCACCCCAGCTCGGCATACTCGAGCACCGAGGCGATCGTCTGCGCTTTCGCATGAGAACGCCCTCGCCTTTTCGCCCGGCGAGCCGTCAGCGGTACCCCCACCATCGTGTTCCTCCCCCACCCTGCCTTTCCCCGATGATGCCCGATGGCGACCTCGTAAGGTGACCCGACCCCCGGAAATGGCCCGTCAGGATAGTCTCCTGGCCACTTCAGTAGCCCAATAGGTGAGGATCATGTCAGCCCCGGCCCGCCTGATGGCGATGAGCGACTCCATGATGATGCGCTCGCGGTCGATCCAGCCGTTCGCCGCCGCCGCCTCGACCATGGCGTACTCGCCGCTCACCTGGTAGGCCGCCACGGGCACGTCGACGGTGTCACGCACCTGCCGCAGGATGTCCAGGTAGGCCAGCGCGGGCTTGACCATGACGGCGTCCGCGCCCTCGGCCAGATCGAGGCGTACCTCACGGAGCGCCTCGCCCACCGGGCCGGCGGGATCCTGCTGGTAGCCGCTGCGGTCACCGAACTGCGGGGCGCACTCGGCGGCCTCCCTGAACGGCCCGTAGAAGGCCGAGGCGTACTTCGCCGAGTACGCGAGGATCGGGATGTGCGAGAAGCCGTTGGTGTCCAGCGCGGCGCGGATCGCGCCGACCTGGCCGTCCATCATGCCGCTGGGGGCGATCACCTCGGACCCGGCCGTGGCCTGGGCGACCGCCACCGACGCGTAGCGCTCAAGGGTCGCGTCGTTGTCGACCTCGCCGTCGGCGGTGAGGATGCCGCAGTGCCCGTGGTCGGTGAACTCGTCGAGGCAGGTGTCGCTCATCACCACGATGGAGTCGCCGAGGTCGGCGCGCAGGTCTCCGAGGGCCAGCTGGACGATGCCCTCGGGGTCGTCGCCCGCCGATCCCCTGGCGTCCTTGACGGCCGGGATCCCGAAGATCATGAGCGCGCCCACGCCCGCCTCGACGGCGTCGTGGGCGGCCTTGCGCAGCGAGTCGCGCGTGTGCTGGAACACGCCGGGCATCGACGTGACCGGCTGGGGGTCGCTCACGCCCTCCTTGACGAACATCGGCAGCACCAGCTCGGCCGGGTGCAGCCGGGTGCCCGCCACCATGCGGCGGACCGGCGCGGTGCGCCGCAGCCTCCGAGGCCGTGCCACCGGAAACTCCGCGTTGCTCATCCTGTCTCCCCTCCCCGACCCTGTCCCGGATCTCGCGTACGCGCGAGGCGCGACGATGGGGAAATCGACTGTTCGGTTATTTGGCCCGGCGGCGAGCACCCCTGCGCGTCTGCGAGGGCCGCCGGGGGACGTCACCGGCCGCGACGGCCGCCTGACGCTGCTTGGCACCGTACTCCGCGAGCGCGGACGCCAGCGCCGAGGCCGACGGGTTGTCGGCCATGATGTCGACCCGCAGGCCGAACTCCTCGGCGGTCTTGGCGGTTTGCGGACCGATCACCGCGATCACCGTGACGTTGTGCGGCTTGCCCGCGATGCCGACGAGGTTCCTGACCGTGCTGGACGAGGTGAACAGCACGGCGTCGAAGCCGCCGCCCTTGATCGCCTCGCGGATCGGCGCGGGCGGCGGGGCCGCCCGTACGGTGCGGTAGGCGGTCACGTCGTCGCACTCCCAGCCGAGCTCGGTGAGCCCGGCGATGAGCGTCTCGGTCGCGATGTCCGCCCTGGGTAGCAGGACCCGGTTGATCGGGTCGAGCATGGAGTCGTACGGCGGCCACTCGGCCAGCAGCCCCTCGGAGGAGTGCTCGCCCACGGGCACGAGGTCGGGCTTGACCCCGAACTCGACCAGCGCCTTCGAGGTCGCCTCGCCGACGGCCGCGACCTTCAGCCCGGCGAAAGCCCGCGCGTCGAGGCCGTACTCCTCGAACTTCTCCCTGATCGCCTTGACGGCGTTGGCCGAGGTGAAGGCCACCCACTCGTAGCGGCCGGTCACCAGGCCCTTGATGGCGCGGTCCATCTGCTGGGGGGTGCGCGGCGGCTCCACGGAGATCGTCGGCACCTCCTCGGGCACCGCGCCGTACGACCGGAGCTGCTCGGACAGCCCGGCCGCCTGCTCCTTGGTGCGCGGGACGAGGACGCGCCAGCCGAACAGCGGCTTGTTCTCGAACCACGACAGCCGGTCGCGCGTGCCGACGGCCTCGCCCACGACGATCAGCGCGGGCTCGGCGATGCCGGCGTGCTTGAGGTCGGCGGCGAGCCTGCCGAGCGAGGACACCACGGTGTACTGCTCGGTCGTGGTGCCGCTCTGGGTCACGGCCACCGGAGTGGTGTCGGGCTTGCCCCCGGCGATGAGCGCCTTGCCGATCGCGACCGCCTCGGCGATGCCGTTGTAGATCACCACCGTGCCCGCGGAAGCGGCGTGGACGGACCAGTCGTCGACCTGGGTGGCGTCCACGATGCGGAACTCCGGCACCGCCACGGCCGGCGCGATGCCCGCGTAGGTGAGCACCGCCGTCGCCGGCGGCACGCCCGGGACGATCTCGAAGTCGACGTCCGCCTTGGCGCAGGCCGCCACCTCCTCGGTGACCGAGGAGAAGAAGCCGGGATCTCCCGCGCACAGCCGCACTACCCGGCACCCCGCCTTGGCCTCCTGGACGGCCTTCAGCGACACCGCGCCCGTGTCCTCCGCGACGTCCACGATCTTGACGTCCTCGGGGCAGTGGCGCAGCAGTGCCCCGTACGCCTCCTTGTCCAGGACGACGACGTCGGCCCGTGACAGCAGGTCGGCGCCACGCAGGGTGAGGAGGTTCTCGTCACCCGGCCCGGCCCCCACGAAGGCGACGAACCCGGCGCGGCGCTCGCCGGCCGTCTCCGTGGCGCCCGTCGTGGCGGGCCTCCTCTCCACGGCCTCGCCGCTCTCATCCGTCATGGTGTCGGCCGTCATGGTGTCGGCCGTCTTGCCGGTCTTGCTTCCGGAGCTCAATGGGTCCGCTCCCCCATCAACATGCCGGCCCCCTCGGAGATCATGGCGGTCGCGAGTTCGCGTCCGAGCTCCATGGCTGCCGAGGGATCACCGGCGGTGGACTTGCGCACCGACCGCGTGCCATCGAAGGCGACCACGGCGGCGGTCAGGTTGAGAATGTGCCCGTCATCGGCCGCGTACGCACCTACAGGCGCGCTGCAGCCGGCTTCCAGGGTGGCGAGCACGGCACGCTCGGCGGTGACCGCGGCGCGTGTGCGCGGGTCGTCGAGCACGCCGAGCAGGTCGATCATGGCCGCGTCGCCGGCGCGGCACTCGACCGCGAGCGCCCCCTGGCCCGGCGCGGGAAGCATCTCGGAGACTTCGAAGAGCTGGGAGATCTCGGCCTCGCGCCCGATGCGGCCGAGCCCGGCGGCGGCCAGCACGATGGCCCGCAACTCTCCGGAGGTCACCTTGCCTATGCGGGTGTCGGCGTTGCCGCGGATCGGGACGTACTCGAGATCGGGCCGCAGCACGCGCAGCTGGGCCACGCGGCGCGGCGAACCGGTGCCCACCTGGTCGCCGGGCGCCAGGTCGGCCAGCTTTGCGGAACCGACGAGCGCGTCCCTCGGGTCGTCCCGCGGCGGGATGGCCGCGATCACCACGCGGGGATCAGGCTTGGTCGGAAGATCCTTGAGGGAGTGGACCGCGAAGTCGATCTCGCCCTCGATGAGCTTGTCGCGAAGGGCGCTGACGAACACGCCGGTGCCGCCGAGCTGCGCCAGGTGCGTCCTGGTGACGTCGCCGAAGGTCGTGACGCCGACGAGCTCCACAGGGCGCCCCGTCAGCTCGGTGAGCCGGTCGGCCACGAGCTGCGACTGGGTGGTCGCCATCAGGCTCCGCCGCGTGCCCAGCCGGACGACGCCCCGCGCCGTGATCAGGCCCTCGGTCATGCCTCCTCCTCGCCGGCTCGACCGGTCAAGTCGGTCTCCACCTCGGCCACGTCGGCTCTGGTCACTGCCTCGGGCACCTTCGGGTTCAGGTCGAACAGCTCGCGCAGCGCCTCAGCATAATGATCGCCCGCTGGAGACGCCGCCAACCGCTTGACACGCACAGTCGGCTCGTGGAGCAGTTTGTCCACGACCCTGCGGACGGTCTGGGAGATCTCGCCCCGCAACCGCCCGTCGATCTCGGGCACCCGCGTGACCAGGCGTCCCAGCTCGGCCTCGACGACGTCCGCCGCCTTGGCCCGCAGCGCCACCACGGTCGGCGTGACCTTGGCCGCGCGCTCGGCCCTGAGGTACTCGCATACCTCGGCGGCCACGATGGACCGGACCGCGACGACGTCGTCCGAGCCGCCCTGGCCCTGCTCCCCGAGCCCGGCCTCCTGCATCGACTCGAGGTCGACGAGCGTGACGCCCGGAAGCGTGCGCACGCCCGGGTCCACGTCGTGCGGGAGCGCGAGATCGAGCAGGAAGAGCGGCCTCTCACGTGCAGCTCTCGCCACCATGTCGGTGCCGATGACAACGCTACCTGCTCCTGTGCAGGAGATGACCAGGTCGGCGCCCGCCAGCTCGCGCTCGACCTCCGCCAGCTCGACGGCACGGCCGCCGACGGTCTGGGCCAGGCGGGCGGCGCGCTCGAAGGTGCGGTTGGCGACCACGATGTCGGTGACCCCGGCGCGGACGAGCGTCGCTGCGGACAGCGCGCTCATCGACCCGGCGCCCACTACGAGCGCCCGCCTGCCGGCGATCGGGCCGAGGACCCGCTCGGCGAGGGTGAGGCCGACGCCGACGAGGGAGGCGCCCGCCCGGTCGATGCCGGTCTCGGTGTGGGCGCGCTTGCCGACGCGGAGCGCCTGCTGGGCCAGCTCGTTGAGCGTCGTGCCGGCGGTGCCCTGCTCCTGGGCCAGCCGCAGCGACTGGCGGACCTGGCCAAGGATCTGCCCCTCGCCCACCACCATCGAGTCGAGACCGCAGGCCATCGTGAACAGGTGCTCGACGACGCGGTCCTCGTAGTGGACGTACAGGTGGCGGGTCAGCTGGTCCTGGGGGACCCCGGAATGGTCGCTGAGAAGGTCGGTGACGGCGGTGACACCGCCGTGGAAGCGGTCGACGTCGGCGTAGACCTCGACCCGGTTGCACGTGGAGACGATCATCACCTCGGACACGTGCGCGTGGCTCTGGATGTCGTGCAGCAGCTTGACCAGGGCGTCACCGGTCACCGCCACCCGTTCGAGCAATGCCACCGGCGCGGTCCTGTGGCTGAGACCAACCGCGAGTAGGCTCATGCGTCCATCGCCTCGGCCCAGTCTCCAGCCATCATGGGGCTCCCTGTTTCGCGATCCGCTTTGCGCTGCTCATGAAACGCAAGGATTTGCAGTTCGGTCGAGAGATCGACCTTGCGGACATCGACTCCGTCAGGCACTGTCAGCACGACGGGGGCGAAGTTCAAGATACTCGTGATCCCCGCGGCGATGACCCTGTCGGCCACCTGCTGCGCCGCCGTCGCGGGCGTGGCGATCACCACGATGGAGACGCCCCGCTTGTCGATCACGCTTTCGAGCTGGTCTATGTGGTCCACGGCCATCCCGACGAGGCGCTCGCCGACCACGCCGTTGTCGGCGTCGAACAGCGCGGCCACCCGGAAGCCGCGGGAGACGAACCCGCCGTAGTTCGCCAGCGCCCGTCCGAGGTTGCCCACCCCGACGATGGCCACGGCCCAATCTTGGGTGAGGCCCAGCTCGCGGGAGATCTGGTAGATCAGGTATTCCACGTCATAGCCGACGCCGCGCGTGCCGTACGACCCGAGGTGCGACAGGTCCTTGCGCAGCTTGGCGGAGTTGACTCCGGCCGCGACCGCGAGATCCTCCGAGCTGACCGTGGCCGTGCCCCGCTCCGCGAGCCCGTTCAGCGCGCGCAGGTAGAGCGGCAGCCTCGCGACGGTCGCATCGGGGATGCCACGCTCACGCGCTTGGGACATGCGGCGTATCACTTGGCCGGTACTCCAGGGGACGGGCGGCCGGTGCGCCCCGGCCGCGCTCGCGGTTGACGGATGTCGAGGAGAGGGCGCAGGCATCCAGGTTAGTACCTTTGTGAAGCTATGCACAAAGTGCGTGTGCGCACTCTCGGGTGTCAACTTTCCCAGGTAGGGGTGGCGGTACGGGATCCGGCCCTCTGACTGTGAGCCATGACACGGCCGGTGGGGCCGTTAGGCTGGGCTCATGGCTCCGCGAGACCACACGATCACTCTGCTCGGCAAGCCCGGGTGCCACCTCTGCGACGACGCCAGGGCCGTCATCCAGCGCGTGGCCGCCGATCTCGGGGTCTCCTGGGACGAGCGCGACATCACCCTCTCCGAGGACGACCAGAAGGCCTACTGGGAGATGATCCCCGTCACGCTGATCGACGGCGTGCAGCACGACTTCTGGCGCGTCGACGAGACCCGCCTGCGCGCCGCCCTGACCGTCTAGTCAGGCCTTCACCTTCTCAGACGCGGAACGCCGTGGGCAGCGGCACCACCTTGGCGGCGTTGACGTTCAGCTCTATGACGTTGGCCGCGAGCACGTGGGCCACCCGCTCGCGGGCGAAGCGCTCCATGTGCGCCTGGCGCTGGTGCTCGGTGAACGCCACCTCGTCGCGGTAGAGCTCGTACACGATGCGCTGGAGGGGCGCCGACTTGACCGCGTGGCAGATGAAGATCAGCGTGTCGGGCTCGCTGCGGCGTACGGCCTCCACGGTCTCCTCGGCGAGGCGGTCGAACGCCTCGCCGGCCCCGTCCATCAGCGTGAAGACGGTGAGCAGGCCGTAGATGCTCGGTGAGGGCCTGACCGAGCCCGAGGACGCGAGCGGCACGTCGGCGCGGTGCCCGGAGGTGGCGGCCTGGTCCGGGCTTCCGAACGGCGGCCGGAGCTCGTTGCCGGGGAACAGCGCGCCGGTGGCGGGCATGGAGAACTCCTGCTGCCCTGGCGCGCGGTGCGATCCGTTCTGCCCCGGGTAGGCCGGGTCGGACGCCCCGGGGAGGGGGTTCTGAGCGTGCCGCGACCCGGGCTGGCCTGGCATGTTGGACCCCACCACGCCGAGGCCGGGCGCACCCTGCCCTGGGAGCCCTTGGCCAGGAAGCCCCTGCCCGGGAAGGCCGGCGGCCCCGTCCGGGGCTATGAACTCGCCGGTCCTCGGCCCGCCGAAGGCGCCGAACCCGCCGGACGGCTGCTGCATGCGGGCGGCGAAGTCCACGTCCCCCTGGTCGCCCGCGCGGTACTCCGCCACGAGGTCGCCGAGGCCGGAACGTCGCGGAGGCGGTGGCGAGGCGGCGGCGGGGGTGGCGGGCAGGGGCCCGGACTCGTACGCGGCCTCGGGAGCCTGGCGGCGAGGAGGAGGGCGCTCGTCGTCCCAGTCATCGTCGTCGGAGCCGTCCCGCTCCTCGTCGTACGGCGCGAGCGGGCGGGCGACGGCGTACCAGACGGCCCCGACCATGAGCGTGATCACGAGCGCCGCGAAGACGCCGGGGATCGCGAAGCGGACGGCGCCCACCAGGGCGAGGCCGGGCGGCGCCAGGACCACGCCCGCGTGCATGTTGTCGGCGTCGAGGTCGTCGCCCCCACGCCAGCGCAGCACCGCCAGGATGAGGCAGCCGATCAGGATCAGGTACGTGAGGCCGTGGGCGGCGTTCAGCAGGGACGTCGGGATGATCGTCCAGTGCGTTTCGCCGAGCGGCAAGGTGTAGGCGAATTTGTCCGGCTCGCTGATCGGGTCGAGGATCAGGATCACGATCGTGATCAGCGTGAAGGCGATGCCGAGGAGCCAGGCGGCGAACTTCGCCGGCGCCTTCTGCGCGAGCAGCTGGATCATGCCGATGGCGAGCCAGAACGGCGCCAGGAAGGCTCCGGTGATCTGGTAGACGCGGAACGTCACGGGCCCGAACTTCATCAGGTGCCCGACGGCGACCGCGCCGAGCGCCAGGCAGAGCGCGGACGTGGTGATGGTCCAGGCGATCAGCCAGCCGCTCCGTTCGTCCCGGAGACGTCCGACCAGGATGCCAGTGGTGATGGCGGCGAACAGAGCACCGGCGAAGGCGGTGACGGCAACGAGGACTTCCATGATGGCCCAACTCTGCCGGACATTACCTCCAAACCGGTAGCTGATGCCCGAAGTGCCACATGACTCCTGTTACGCGTGGTAGTTACTGAGGCAAAGTGGATTGTGTAATTTCCCGATGATTTCTAGAGTGTTCGAGCACGCACGCGCCCTTCCCTTTCCTCCCCAGGGATACCGGATGTCGAACTCTTGGTCGGTCGCCGGGCTTTCCCCTCCAGGATCGGCCGACACAGTGAACCCCACGCGCGCCGCCGCTGACCAGCGGGAGCGCCCCTCCCCGGAGATCGACGAGCTCCGGAGAGTCGTCCTCCGCGCCAAAACCGGCGACGCCGACGCCTTCGCGGCGTTGTACGACCGGTACGTCGATCTTGTGTACCGCTATGTCTACTTCCGGGTGGGCTGCCACGCCCTCGCGGAAGATCTGACCAGCGAGACTTTCCTGCGCGCGCTGCGGCGCATCGCCGACTTCACCTGGCAGGGCAGGGACTTCGGGGCGTGGCTGGTGACGATCGCCAGGAACCTGGTGACCGACCACTTCAAGTCCGCCCGCTACCGCATGGAGGTCTCCACCGCCGAGGTGCTGGACACCCCGATGGACGGCCCGCACATCCCCGAGAACGCCGTGGTCACGACCATGATCAACGAGCGCATCCTGCGCGCGGTGCGCGATCTCGGCCCCGAACAGCAGGAATGCGTGGTTCTGCGCTTCCTGCACGGAATGTCGCTCGCCGAGACGGCGCTGATCATGGGAAAGAAGAGCGGCGCGATCAAGGCCCTGCAGTTCCGCGCGATCCGCGCCCTGGCCAGGGCACTCCCGGACGACCTGAGTTGATCTATGGTGACGCTCATGAGGAATCCGGAGTGAGCCGGGCGGCCGTAACCTGAAGGCTCCCCGCATCGTTGGGCAAGTAGCACCTATGGATCATCGTAGTGCGCGCGGCAGGGAGCTTTCATGGTCAAGTGGGGGCCTTCGCGGTGGCTGCTCAGGCGTTGGGCCGCCGTCACGCGACGGGAGCCCCACACCCATTTCGTGTCCCGGCTCAACGAGATCGGCTCCGAGCCCGCCCACGGCCCACGCCCCGACTTCCGCGCCCGGCTCCGTGGAGAGCTGCTCACCGCCCACGCGACCGGCCCGGATACCACTTCCGAGCCCGCCCGGCACAGGCGGCGTACGCCCCTGCTGGTCCGGTTGCGGCCGGGCGCGCTCATCGTGACCGTGACGGGCCTGATGCTCTTCACAGGCGTGGAGACCTACGGCTCGGTGCCCGGTGACCGCCTCTACCCGATCAAGCGCGCCGCCGAGGCCACCCTGCTCAGCGTGACCACCGACGACGTGGAGCGCGCGCAGCGCGAGCTGAGCGCCGCCCACTCCCGCGCCACCGAGGCCGCGGCGCTGCTCGGCTACCCCGACTCCCGGCGCGCCCAGCTGATCGGGCCCACCCTGGACGAGATGACCACGACGACCCGCTCGGCCCTGTCCGCCCTGGGCCACGTGAAGCGCCCGGGTACGCACACGCCCACGTTGAAGCGCTTCACCGAAGAGCAGCGGGATGTCGTGGAGCCGATGATCCCCCAGCTCGGCGACGACGACCGCATGAAGGCCAGCGCGTACCTCGACATGATCGACGACCTGACGCCGTAAGTACGCGCCCGTTCGCGAGGCGGCGGGACACGCCCAACGCCGTCCATGACCTGGACGATCTTCGTGTGCCGCCATGTCCGCCCACCTGGGCGCACCCATGACGTGCGTCAGACGTCACGCCGCGCTAACGCCACGTACACCGACTCCACCCCCTGCTCCCGGTTAAGCTGAGGTGCTATGAGGCGGTTACTGCGACGGCGCACCGAGGCGGAGATGGCCGGAGAGGTCGCCGCCGCGGCCGCTGTGCCCGCGCCCGTCGCCGATCCCGACACGACCGCGGCGGCGTTCTTCGACGTCGACAACACGATGATGCGAGGCGCCTCGATCTACCACTTCGCCCGTGGCCTGGCCTCCCGAGGGCTGTTCACCACCAAGGACCTGCTGAGGTTCGCCATGGGCCAGGCGCTGTTCCGCCTGCGCGGCAACGAGAACGCCGAGCACATCGCGCAGGCGAAGGAGACCGCGCTCGCCTTCGTCGTCGGGCTCAAGGTCAACGACGTCGTACGGCTCGGCGAGGAGATCTACGACGAGGTCATGGCCGACCGCATCTGGGCCGGCACCCGTGCCCTGGCCCAGAGCCACCTGGACGCCGGCCAGCGCGTGTGGCTCGTGACCGCCACCCCGGTCGAGCTCTCACGGGTGATCGCCCAGCGCCTCGGCCTCACGGGCGCGCTCGGCACGGTCGCCGAGACCCAGGACGGCGTCTACACCGGCCGGCTGGTGGGCGACCTGCTGCACGGACCTGCCAAGGCCGCGGCCGTGAAGGCCCTGGCCCGGCGCGAGGGCCTCGACCTGTCACGCTGCACCGCCTACAGCGACTCGGCCAACGACCTTCCCCTGCTCCAGATCGTGGGGCACCCCTGCGCGATCAATCCCGACAGCGAGCTGCTGGAACACGCCAGGAACAATAACTGGATGATCAGGGACTTCCGCACCGGCCGCAAGGCCACCATGATCGGCCTCCCCATCGCAGTCGGCGCCGGCGCCATCGCCGGCGGCGTAGCCGCCGCCATCGCCCTACGAAAGCACTACCGCTCCGCCTGACAGGGGCCCCGGACGACTACCGAAGCGGACGGTGTGAGCGGGCAAGCGAGCCGGCGTGAGCTCAGAGATCGCCGGATGGCCGAAGCCGGGTGCGGTCGAGGTCACCCTCCAGGGAAGGGCCTCGCAGGCCGAGCGACGAGCCCGGCTCCGCTCGGGCCAAGTCTCTTCGGGAGCCTTTCTTTCGGATCAAGCGGCGAAAGGGTCGGAGTCGTCACGGGGCTCACGCGACTGGACGACCTCCCGCCGTACTGAAATGAGCTCCACGCCGGCGACGTAATAACGGCCACGCCTCTCACCGAGCGGATCCAGGAGTTTCACGTCGGCGAGCTGGCGGAGGTCTCTACTAGCGGTGGCCTCGGTGATCACGCCTTCGCCTGATCGCTCCAACGCTGTGCGGTAGGTCTGGTTTCGGATCCGGAAACCCATCGCCGCATCGAACAGCACCGTCAGAGAACGCTCGGGGAGACCGTAACGCTCGGCGAGCCGTTCTAGACCCATCCACACCCGTTCACTCTCGCGTACCCGAACAAGATGGGTGCGCGCCTGCCGTAGGTGGGCTGTGAGCATGAAGCGCAGCCATGGACGGGCGTCATTGCCGGGATTCCACGAACCCTGACCGACTTCGGCCAGTACGGCGTAGTAGGCGGGTGTATTGCGTCCAAGGTATTCCTCCACGCTCATGAAGATCGGCGAGAGGACGCCCTCGCGCGCGAGCACGAGGCTCTGCAGGCAGCGAGCCATCCGGCCGTTCCCGTCTTTGAACGGATGGATCATCACGAGGTTGAGGTGGGCCATAGAGGCCCGCACCACCGCTGGGCCGCCATAGCCGTTCTCGACGGAGAGTGTCGCAGCGAACTCCTCCATGAGAGGGGCGACCTCGTCGACCTCCGGACCCTCGTAGACGGTGCGTCCTTCCGTCTCATCATGGACATAGATCGAGCCTGCCCGCCATCGGCCCGGGCGGTTGACCAGGCTGTAGCTGGTCATCATGAAATGGAGGCTCTTGATCATCTGTGTTGTGTAGGCGAAATCGTCCTCCTGGGCCACTTGGAGGACGTAGGTCATCGCGTCGCTGTAGCCCTTGATCGCCAATCGAGTCTCATCTGAGGCGTCGAGCGGCTCGTCACCGGCTGCGATGGCAGCGGCATCGTCGAGTCTCGCCACATAGCCCTCGATGGAGTTGGAGCCTTGAAGCGCTCGTGCGAATGCCTGACGGCGTAGCTGCCCAGACCAGCGGCGGGGCTCGTAGAGCCGATGACGAAGCTTCTGCTTGGCATCCTCGATCTGCTGCAGGACGGCCGACTCCCGCTCGTCCAGTTCAGGGGTAGCGAACAGCATGAGAGATACTCACTTTCAATCCGACTCCATGTTAGATATTATCCATCGTGAGGTCAGATCTAAACTAGATATCCAACATGCGTGTGGACGTGCCCACGACTACTTGCCGGTCGGGGCACGCTTCGAGGCGGGCCGGTGCTGGGAGCGAAGCTCCTCCGGCAAGCACAGTCCGAGCGGAGCGAGGGCCGTTTCCAGGAAGGTCGCCTGTGATCGCCCAGCGCCTGAGCCTCACGGGCGCGCTCGGCACGCGGGCCGAGGTCCCGGCGCGCGTCTACGCCGACGCGGCGGCCCCTCGGCCGCCGGCGAAGCCATCGAACGCAGGAAGGCGGCAACGAGCGTGACGAGCACTCCGTCGGCGCCCACCGCCTGGGAAGACGGCTTCGAGCGGTTCGGCACCGCATCAACAACCGAGGGCTGAGCCTCATGGAGTTCACGGAGAACGGCCTGATCAAACGGCAGACGGACTACTACGACGTCCTCGCCGTCCTGCGCCAGATCGGCGTCGTGCAGTGATGGCGCCGGAGGAGGTGGGCCGGTTCTTCGACGAGAAGGGGGACGTGCTCGGCGAGCTGCTGGGCGGCAACATCCATTTCGGGTACTGGCTCGGTCCCGACGACACCAGCACCTTCGCCGAGGCCGGGGAGCGCCTCACCGATCACATGATCGAGATCCTTGCTCCGAAGCCCGGCGAGCGGGTGCTGGGCCTACCTGACGACGTCTCGCCGTGCCGGTGGATCAGAAGAACGGCGGGAAGGCATGGCCGCGTTGGAGGCGCAGGCGGTTGAGTTGTTGCTGGACGAGCTCTCGGACCTGGTCGGTGAGGTTGAAGACCAGCATCGGATCGTCGGCCTCCTCCGGGTCGTACTCGTCGGTGCGCACCGGCTCGCCGAACTGGATCATCCACTTGGACGGCAGCGGCAGCAGCCCGAGCGGCCCGAGCCACGGGAACAGTGGCGTGATCGGGATGTACGGCAGGCCCAGCAGCCGGGCGAGCGACCGGAAGTCGCCGATCTTGGGATAGATCTCCTCCGCGCCCACGATCGAGCACGGGATGATCGGCACCTGGGCCCTGATCGCCGAGGCCACGAAGCCGCCTCGGCCGAATCGCTGCAGCTTGTAGCGCTCGGAGAAGGGCTTGCCCACGCCCTTGAAGCCTTCGGGGAACACTCCCACCAGCTCGCCCTTGCGCATCAGGCGATCGGCGTCCTCGGGGCAGGCGAGCGTGTGGCCGGACTTGCGTGACAGGTGGCCGAGCACGGGAAGCTGGTAGACCAGGTCGGCGCCAAGCAGCCGGAGCGGGCGGTGCCCGGGATGCTCGTCGTGCAATGCGACCTGGAGCATGAGGGCGTCGACCGGCACGGTGCCCGAGTGGTTGGCGACGACGAGCGCCCCCGCCTCGTGCGGCACGTTCTCAAGGCCCATGGCCTGCACCCGAAACCAGTGCCGGTAGAGCGGGCGGATCAGCTCAAGGAGCACCTTGTCGTTGAGCTCGGGATCGAAGCCGAACTCGTCGACCTCGTACTCCCCGGCGAAGCGGCGCCGCAAGAAGGCCAGGAACTCCGCGACGCGATCCTCGACGGCTTCGGCCTTGCCGTTGCCGGAGCACCGCCGCGCGGCCGTGATGGGAATGACCTGAGCGTCGCGGGACTCCCCATCGCGGAAGTCGTGCGGTAGCTTCACCGTTTCACACCTCCACCCATTACTGTCGTGATCCAGTCGATCACAGCAAGTGGCATACCACCAAACAGGCCACGCGAGTGGAGGAAATCATCGAACGCCGACGCGGTGCTGAACTTCGGCCGCCAGTCGAGCTCCGCCACGAGCCTTTCCGGGTCGACGGCACGCCCGTAGCTCATCAGGGCGAGCTGCTCGGGGGAGAAGTCGACCCGCCCGACGCCGCGGGCGAGGTCGCCGATGACGCGGAAGGCGGTGGCCGGCACCGGCACCGTGGGCCGTCCGCTCCTGCGGACGCACTGCGACAGCAGCATGACGCCGTCGCCGACCACGTTGTACGTGCCGGGGTGGTCCTCCACGGCCATGCGGCGCAGCACCTCCACCCCGTCGTCCTCGTGGACGAACTGCAGGCGGGGGTCGAAGCCGAGCACGGTCGGCAGGACAGGCTGGCTGAAATAACGCGTCAACGGCGAGTCGACGCCCGGCCCCATGAAGTTCGCGAAGCGAAGAGTCGAGACCGTCACGTCGGGCCGCCGCCGGGCGAAGCCGCGGACGTAGGACTCGACCTCGGTGGCGTCCTTGGCGTAGCCGGAGCTCGCCACCTCGATCGGCTCGGCCTCTTCGGTGAAGACCGCCGGGTCGTGCGAGGAGGAGCCGTACACCGCGGTCGTGGAGCGGACCACCACCCTGCGCACGGTCGCCGACCGCTGACAGGCCGCCAGCAGCTGCATGGCGCCGATGACGTTGTGCTCTTTCATGTACAACCGGCCGGCGCTCTTGGAGGGAGCGCTGACCAGGCTCATGTGCACAACGGTGTCGATGTCGGCCGCCGCGATGACCTGTGCGATGTCCGGGCTGCGCAGATCAACCCGGACGAACTCCGTACGGCCCAGCGCGACGCCGCCGCCGCCTCGCGCGAGCGAGGGCGGCGGCACGGTGTCCACTCCGATGACCCGGTCGATGTCCGGGTCCGCTGCGAGAACGCTCGCCACTCGGGCGCCGACGTGTCGGGAGACCCCGGTGACTAGCACAGTGTGGGTCATCGGCGCCTCGCAGAATCACGTTTGTGGGTCGCGCTTGCTCGGGTGCTTACCGGGCTCGTGATCCCTCACACCCGGCCCGCCGCTCTGCGTCGTCGGTCCGCGCTCTTACTTCTTGTTACGCCGCTGGATGCGGGTCTTCTTCAGAAGCTTGCGGTGCTTCTTCTTGGCCATGCGCTTACGACGCTTTTTGATCACAGAGCCCACGGGACCCCCAGGTGAAGGTAGGTTTTTGTCAAGTCGGTGTGTGCCCTCCGGCGAGTCGCACGCCGCCCTGAGTGTCTGGACACGCCGTTGCCACGGCATACCGGAAACCCAGATCGGCGCCTCGCAAGAAGCACACCGATTCAACAGCCTACCGGCGATTCACGGTCGATCGCTCCCCGGGGGGAACCCGCGTAGCCCGCCGAGGGGTCGCGCCCCACGACCGGCCAGACGTGGGCGGTCCGCCACCCACCCCGTTCCGGTCTGTTTCGCAACCCTGGCGAACCATGCGCTCATAGTCCAGCGGTTCCGACCAAGTGACCGGTGATGTCGCTACTGATCCATTCAACCCGCTTCGATGAACGCATCCCTCAGGTAGTCGTGCACCGCTTGCTCAGGCACTCTGAAGGATCGCCCGACCCGGATGGCCGGTAACTCACCTGAGTGGACGAGCCGGTACACCGTCATCTTGGACACCCGCATGACGGTGGCGACTTCTGCCACCGTCAGGAACTTCACCTCGCTGAGAGGTCTTTCGCCTGCACCCATCGGACGCCTCTTCCGCACGTGTTTCCGGGTTATCCCCACTGGTGCCATTGCTCACGCACGTGTACTGCTGTCAGCGTAGAACGCGTCTCCGATCGCGCAAACCCCCTATTCCACCAGTCCGAGGAGACGCCTGCCACCAGAACGGAGAAAATCGCTGGCCAGCAGCCAGGCCGAGCCCTGATCCTGATCTTGAGGACGGTCTAACTGTGTCCCATTAGAGTCGCCCTGGATCATAAAAAAGTTGGCAAACGGTCGACGTCCGGCCTCGAATGCGCGCTCGAAACAGCGGTTAGGGCAGGACCGGATTGGGTGGCGGCCGCCTCACAGGCCACTCTCGACCCGTGAGACCAGATAGCGCGTCAACGGATCGTAATGGCGTGGCAGCACGTTGTCATCGAGCGGCACGGTCACGGCGATCTTTCCCTCGGCCTCTCCGACGAACAGCCCGGGGTCGTTGCTGTCGGCGAATCCGACGGTCTCGAGGCCCGCCTCACCCGCCGCGCCGGCCCAGCCGTGGTCGGCGATCACCAGATCGGGCTTTTCGTCCCCGAGCTCCGTGAGCATCGCCTGCATCGGGGCGGGGTCGTGGGTGTGGACCAGGGCGCCTCCGTCGTCGAGCATCGCCACGTCGTCCAGGTAGCGGATCCGGCGCTTGCGTCCGAGGCCGCCGGCCGAGAAGGACCGCTGCTCCCCTGGGGTGAGGATCGTGGCCCCGTGCTCCCTGGCGAGCCGCGCCAGCGCGAGATGCGTGGTGAGAAGCCCTGTGGGGTGGCCCGTGGCGATCAAAACCCGGGGGTTGTCGCGCTTGAGCACGGCGGCGATGCGGTCGCCCATCACGTCGAGGGCGTCGATCGTGCGATCGGGGTCGATCGTGTCCTGCCCGTGCCGGTACTCGGGGTCGGCCACGACCCCGGCGGCCTTCGACATCAGCGCGAGGATGTCGCGGTAGGTCCAGTCACCGTCCATGGTGAGGCCGAACATGTAGTGGGGATCCCGTACGGCGAGCGAACGGTAGTGATCTAGGTTGTTCTCCCGGCTGGTGGCCACATCACCGGCGATCTTCGTCCGGATCAGGTGGTCTCTCAGCTCTTCCCGCGAAGGAGCAGTCGCGGTCTCCATCGTTCACTCCGTCCACTTGGCAGGTTGTGCAACCTTTGTGCAACACGGCACTACGCACCGGCGGCCACCATGCCTGGTGGGATCAGGGCTGGGGGTCCAGCCCATGGAAAGGGAAGATCGCCTTCCGCGTTGCCATGATCGCTCGGTCAATAGCGTCCCCAGGGTCGTAACCACCGGAGAAATCCTGAAATTCCGGGCTACGGCCGTCGGTCATGGTCAGCGGCGGGACCTCGCCCGTGCGTACCCTGACGAACTCGCGCCAGCTCTGCGGCGTCGGCGTGGCCGGCTCGATCGGGTCGCCCGCGGCCTCGGCGATCAGGTGGCTCCACGCGCGCGGCACCACCTGGACCAGCTCGTAGCCGCCACCGCCCGTCACCAGCCACCTGCCGCCCGCCGTCTCGTGGGCCAGCGCGTGCAGCGCGGCGTACGCCTGACGCTGGCCGTCGAGGCTCAGCATCAGGTGGGCCAGCGGATCGAGGGCGTGGCTGTCGCAGCCGTGCTGGGTGACCAGCACCTCGGGGTCGAACTCCCGGAGCAGCGGCGGGACCACGGCGTGGAACGCCCTCAGCCACCCGGCGTCCCCGCAGCCCGCCGGGAGCGCCACGTTGACGGCCGTACCCTCCGCGCCGGTCTCGGTCGGGAAGCCGGTGCCGGGGAACAGCGTGCGCGGGCTCTCGTGCAGGCTGATCGTGAGGACCCTCGGGTCGTCGTAGAACATCGCCTGGACGCCGTCCCCGTGGTGGACGTCGACGTCGACGTACGCGATGCGCCGCGCGCCCTGCGAGAGCATCCACGCGATGCCCAGCGCCGGGTCGTTGTAGACGCAGAAGCCGCTGGCCGACCGCGGCATGGCGTGGTGCAGCCCTCCTGCGACGTTCAGCGCGTGCTCGGCCTCGCCCGTCCACACCGCGCGCGCGGCGGCGAGCGTGGCGCCCGCGACGAGGGCCGACGCCTCGTGCACGCCGGCGAAGGCGGGGTTGTCGGGCGTGCCCAGCCCGCACGCGAGGTCGGGCCTGCCGTCCGCGGACACGCGCCTGACCGCGTCGATGTAGTCGCGCTCGTGCACCAGGGCCAGCTCGTCGTCGGTCGCCGGGGCGCACCCCACCAGCTCGACCTTGTCGAGCACCCCGAGCTCCCGGGCGAGCGCCATGGTCAGCTCGACCCTGACGGGCGCCAGAGGGTGGCCCGGCCCGAAGTCGTACGAGACCAGCTCGTCGTCCCAGACAACCCGCACGGACCGGCTCACGCCATCACCTCGCCCACGACGGATCGGCTCCGGCAGAGCGTAAAGGCTCGGCCAGGCCGGGGGCGCGGAATCGAAAGCTCACCGCGCACGCTCATGAAAACGACCGTACCGCACGCCTGGTGATCACCCGCCGACGGCCGTCACCCGTACGAAACAATCCAGGCAGCGTCACTCGGCGCGCAGGGCGATGACGGGATCGAGGCGGGCGGCCCTGCGCGCCGGAGCGACGCCGAAGAAGACGCCGACCGCCACCGAGACGCCGAAGGCCAGAGCGATCGACCACCAGGTGATCGCGGCCGGCACCGGCGAGACCGCCTGGATCAGCAGGGAGCCGCCCACTCCGATCAGGATGCCGAGCACACCGCCGATCGTGGTGAGCAGCACGGCCTCGATGAGGAACTGCCCGAGAACGTCTCGCTGGCGGGCCCCGAGTGCCTTGCGCAGGCCGATCTCCCGCGTACGCTCCCGCACGCTGACCAGCATGATGTTGGAGACGCCCACGCCGCCGACCAGCAGGGAGATGCCCGCGATTGCAGCCAGGACGCCCGTGAGCATGCCCAGCACGCTCCCGATGGTCCCAAGGAGCTGGGTCTGCGTCACCGCGCTGAACCGCTCGCCGGGGTACCGCCCGCCGAGCGCCTGGACGACCCGCTGCCGCAGCGGCTCGATCTCGTCCGGCCCCGAGGCCCCGACGGCGATGCCGTTGATCCGCGACAGCCCGATCAGGCGCTGCGCGGTGGTGACGGGCACGTGGACCTCCTGGTCCCTGGCCACGCCGAACGTCGCGCCCACCGGCTCGTACAGGCCGATCACCCGGAACCGCACGCCCGCGATCGTGACCTGGCGGCCGACCGGGTCCACGTCCCCGAAGAGCTTGGCCCCCACCTCGGAGCCGAGGACCGCGACCCGCCGCCGCGTGTCCACGTCGGTCGCGCTGAGGTAGCGGCCCCTGCGGAGCGGCCGGTCGAAGATGTTCGGCAGGTTCTCGTCGGTCCCGGTGATGGTCGCGAAGACCTCGGTGCGCCCCACCCGTACGGACTCGCCGGAGTTGACGGCCACCGTCACCTTCGCCGGATCGCCGACCACCCGACGGACGAACGCCACGTCCGCGAGGTTGAGGCGGCTCTGCGTGGGCGCGGCCCCGAGGCCGACCTGCCCGGGAACGACCAGGATGATGTTGCTTCCGAGCCCCGCGATCTCCCTCTCGATCGCCTCCTTGGCGCCGGTGCCGATCGCCACCAGGATGACCACGGCGAGCACCCCCACCACGACGCCGAACATCGTCAGCGCGCTCCGCAACCGGTTGACCCGCAGCGCCTCCAGCGCCATGCGCAACGCCTCGGCGGTCCTCACAGCGCGTCCCGTCCCGGACGCCCGTCGCCGTCCTGGTGTGCGGTGTCGAGCTCGATCAGGCCGTCGCGGACGTGGATCCGCCGCCGGGCCAGATCGGCGACCTCGCGCTCGTGGGTGACCAGGACGACGGCCACGCCGCGCGCCGAGTTGAGATCGGCCAGGATGCCCATCACCTCCTGGCCGTTGCGCGAGTCGAGGTTGCCGGTCGGCTCGTCGGCCAGCACCACCTTGGGATCGCCGACCAGCGCGCGGGCGATGGCCACCCGCTGCTGCTCGCCCCCGGACATCTGGGACGGCCGGTGGTCCAGCCGGTGCGCGAGGCCCACCGCCGAAAGCGCCCGCCTGGCCCGCTCGCGCCGCTCGGCCTTGCCCACTCCCCTGTAGACCAGGGGCAGCGCCACGTTCTCCAGCGCCGACGTGCGGCCGAGCAGGTGGAACGACTGGAACACGAACCCGACCGCCTGGTTGCGCAGTTCGGCGAGGCCGGTGTCGTCCAGCGTGGCCACGTCGACACCGTTGACCCGCAGCGTGCCGGAGGTGGGCCTGTCCAGGCAGCCCAGCAGGTGCATGAGCGTCGACTTGCCCGACCCCGACGGGCCGATGATGGCGACGAACTCCCCACGGTCGATGCGCAGGCTCACCCCGCGCAGCGCGTCGACCGACACCCCCTCCAGTTTGTAGGACCGGGCGAGATCGACGGTTTCGAAGGCGGGAGCGCCCTCCGGGTCGTTCATGTGAGCTTCTGACCCGGGCGTACGGTGTCGGCGCCCTTGACGACGACCCGCTCGCCGGACGAGAGGCCGCGCGCGACCTCCACCACGGCGTCGCCCTGAGCGCCGAGCTTGACCACCCGGCGTTCCGCCGAGCCGTCGGCGCGGACCACCCACACCACGGTCTCCCTGCCGCTGGTCACGATGCTCGACGCCGGCACGGCCACCGCGTCCGGCGACTCGCGCACGGTCAGCCGGACGACCGCGCTCATACCGGGCTTCGGTACGGGCGCGTCTCCGCCGTCGTCGTACGCGCCCTGGCCGAGCGTGAGGCGTACGGGATAGCTGACCCCTCCCGTGGTGCCCTCCTTGGGGGTGACGCCGACCCCGGTGACCTTCGCCCGGTAGGTGGCCCCCGAGACCGCGTCGAGCTCGACCTCGGCCCTGGTGCCGGGGGCGACGAGGAGCACGTCGGTCTCGTCCACATCGGCGGAGAGGGTCAGCCTGGACACGTCCGTCACGGTCGCGATGGCGTCGCCCGCCGCGACCGGCACGCCCGTGGCGATCGTGCCCCCGGACGTGGCGGCTCCCGCGCCGCCGGACGCCCCCGCGGCCGTACCCGCCTGACCGGCGAGGCCCGCCGGGAGCTGCCCGAGCAGGGAGCCGAGGTTCGTGGAGCCGCCGGCCGACGGCCCGCCCAGGGTGACCACCCCGTCGAAGGGAGCCTTGATCACCAGGCCCTTGACGGTCGTCTCGGCGATCTTCACCGCGGCCTTCGCCTGGGTCTTGGACGCGGCCTGGAGGGAGGACATGGATGACGCCAGCCCACCCAGCCCCGCCCCGATCTGGCCGCTGACCTGGGAGAGCACCTGGTTGACCGATCGCGTCAGGCTCTGGGTGATCTGGTTGAGCGCGGCGCGCTGGGCACGGTGCTGCGTCTCGGCGCCGTCGATGGCGGCGAGCAGTTGCGCCCTCACCTGGGCGTCCTTGATCTTCTTCGCCGCCGCACGCGCCCTGGTGAAGCCCCGTGCGACCTTGCGATCGAGGGACGAGGTGGTGCTCAGGCCCGCGAACCGGATGGCCGGCGCCGTGACCCCGCCCCCGAGCCGCACGGGCCTGGACGCCTGCCGCTCGGCCTGGCGCGCCTGTTGGAGCTGGTCCTGCGCCTGCGGGGAGCCGATCCTCGCGAGGATCTCCCCCTTGTCCACCGTCTCGCCCTCGCGGACGTACAGCTTGGTGACCGTGCCGGCCGCTGAGGACCGCAGCGTGGCGGTGGCGCGGGCGCCGACGGACGCCGGGGCCTCGACCACCTCGCTGACCGGGGCGTGCCTGGCCTCACCGATCTGCACCTTGGGCGTCTCGCCCTGCGAGCAGGCCGAGATCAGCAGCGTGAGACCGATGAGAAGCGGGGGGATACCGCGACGAATCGTCACCCGGCCCATCGTAGGAGCGGAACCTCCACCCCGCTCGGGTCCCGGGCAACCGGATGCGGAGACCGTACGAACCGGAGCGTTCTTGGCGACTCGGGGTGCGAAGCCCGTACGGGCCGGCGTGGGCTACGAGGAAGCGGACACGCGGCGGAGGCCCCGGATCGCGGGGACCGAGAGCAGGGCGACGCACCCGGCGACGGCCACCATCGAGGAGACCGCCAGCACCTCCCTCTCCCCCAGCACCGACGCGACGGGGCCGGCCAGGGCCTGGCCGACCGGGAGCGCCATGACCGAGCCGGCGACCTCGTAGGCATGGACGCGGTTCAGCACCTCGGGGGCCACCTGCGTCTGCACGCTGGTCATCCACATCACGCCCCAGAACGCGGACCCCGCGCCCGCGGCGAGGTGGCAGGCCGCCATCAGCGCCAGGGGCAGCCCGAGTGTGATCGACAGCGGTTGGAGCGCGAAGAAGAACATCGCGGTGGCCCCGGCGGCCAGCGGCCGGCCCGGCTTGACCCTCATGGCGGCCAGGCCCCCGAGGATGGTTCCCGCCCCGTAGGCCGAGGTGACGAACCCGTATCCGGTGGCGTGGTGAGAGGCGGTGATCAAAACCGACCCGATCGGAACCATGGGACCGGCCCTACCGCGCCCACCTGGTGTGACTCCCCTGCTACCTGGCGGCCCAGACATTCGTCACCTCTCGTGCAGGGGCATTGAGGATGGGCCCCTGCTCGTTTCGGATATGTCCGAACTAGGGTGTTCGCCGTAAGAGTCACTTCTCGCGTCGGAGGCAGATCTCCTTGTCGGCAGTACCCGCGGATCCAGAATTGGCCCAGCTCAAGAAGCAGTTCGAGTCGATCGACGGCGACGGTGACGGCTTCATCACCCAGGCGGAGTTCACCGAGCACTTCCCGCACCTCCCGGCCGAGGCGCTCGGAGCGCTGGACCAGGACGCCGACGCGGACGGCGACGGCCGCCTGTCGTTCGAGGAGTTCGTCAGGCTCGCATCCGGCCACTGACACTCACGCGCGAACCGACTCGAAGCGGCCCGGAGGCCCGGGCCGTAAGGGGTCGTACGGACCGGCCGGCGCCCGAGCCGTACGGGCGCCGGCCGGAGGGGTTCCGATCGCGCGCGGGTCAGCCTGAGGCGAGCTGGCGGCTGCGGTCGCGCGCGGCCTCGATGGCGGCGAGGAACGCGGCCCGGACGCTGTGGCGCTCAAGCTCGGCGATCGCGGAGATCGTGGTGCCGCCGGGCGAGGTGACGGCCTCGCGCAGGATGACGGGATGCTCCCCGGAGTCGCGGAGCATGATCGCCGCGCCGACGATCGACTGGGTCACCATGTCGAGCGCCGCCGCCCGGGGCATGCCCAGCAGGATGCCCGCGTCGACCATGGCCTCGACCAGGTAGAAGAAATAGGCCGGGCCGCTGCCGGACAGGGCGGTCGCGGCATCCTGCTGGGACTCGGGGATGCGCAGCACCTTGCCGACCGGCTTCAACAGGTCCTCGGTGTGCTTCAGGTGGATCTCGGAGGCGTGCGCTCCCGGGGAGATCACGCTCATGGCCTCGTCGACCAGCACCGGGGTGTTGGACATGACCCGCACCACCGGCACCTCGTCGCCCAGCCGGGACTCGACGAAGGACGTCGTGATGCCGGCAGCGACCGAGATGACGAGCCTGCCGGCGGGCACGTGGGCACCGATCTCGCTGAGCAGCGCCCCCATGTCCTGCGGCTTGACGGCGAGGATCAGGGTGTCCGCGGTCTTGGCGGCCTCGCTGTTGGACACGACCTGCACGCCATAGCGCTCGCGGAGCGCCCGGGCCCGCTCCTCACGCCGGGCGGTCGCCATGATCTCGCCCGGATCGACCCCGGCGCGCAGCAGCCCGGACAGCAGGGCCTCACCCATCTTGCCGGTTCCGAGAATCGCGATCATCTCAAGGCACCTCGCGTAGGAGTCGGGAAACTCTCGCAGCCTACCGACTCCCCGCTGGTCCGAGCCCTGCCGCCGGCCCGCCTGTGGACGACCGTGGATCAGCGCCTCACCAGCGAGCGCGCGAGCAGGGTGAGGTTGGCCGGGCGCTCGGCCAGGCGGCGCGTCAGATGGCTGTACCAGTCGACCCCGTACGGGATGCGCACGCGCACCTGCGAGCCGAGATCGGCGAGCCTCCGCTGCTCCGGCAGGCGCACGCCGTACGACATTTGGTACTCGAAGCCGCCGGGCTCGCGCTCGTTCAGCACGGCGAGCGCGGAGGCGACCTCGATGAGCCGCCGGTCGTGCGTGGCCACCATCGGGTGGCCCTGGCCGGCCATGAGCACCTTGAGGCAACGCACGTACGAGCGGTCGATGTCGGCGGCCTCGGTGTAGGCGACCGAGGCAGGCGCGTCCACGGCGCCCCGGGTCAGCCGTACACGGCCCGACACCAGCGACCGGCAGAGGTCGTCGGCGCGGCGCAGGGACGACGAGATGGAAACGCCCGTGGTGGGATGGTCGGCGAGCAGCGCGGCGTGGACGCCCAGGGCGGTCTCGACCACCGCGGCGTCCTCGGTGCCGAGGGTGACCGTGGAGCCGACCTCACGGGCGGCCTCGCAGACGCGCGCGGCGTTCTCCCTGGCGAGCTTCTCCTCGATGTGGAGGCCCACCGAGGTGAGCCTCAGCGACAAATCGGCGCCCTTCGCGATGCCGCGCCTGGCGAGGCCGTCGATAAGGGCCAGAGACGCCTTGACCGCGCGGGCGGCCTGGTCGGAATGCCGGGTCTCCTCACCGAGGTGGTCGAACGTCACCAGCAGGCCGTCGGCGATGAGACCCGCGGCCACCGAGGCGGCGTCCTCCGCGGTGTTCCCCGCCACGTAGCGGCCCATCAGCCTACGGGTCACCCCGGCAGTCCTGACGACACTCTCGACACGGTCACTGCTCGAAGCAGCCAGCAGAACCTCACGCAACACCATTGGGACCCTTCCGGCACGACGGCTGTCGGGGAGAGACCTCCCCACCCTACGGCGGTTCAGGCGTCGATCATCGGATCAGAACGTCATGTTGCGGTTTGACAACCAAGTGAAGACGCGAGTCGTCTTACGGGTCCTTTATCCGCATGATCTACCCGATGGTGCCCATAAGTCGGTTCCAACGGTGGATCCGCGGGCGTCGAAGGGGTAAACGTGAAGAAGATCCTCATAGCGCTGGCCACAGCCGGCCTGGGTCTGAGCGGAGCGTTGGTCGCGGGACCCGCGACGGCCAGCACTCAGCAGGCCCCCGACTACACGCCACCCGCTCCGCAGTGGGCGCAGTGCGCCGGCATGGCGGAGGGCATCGAGTGCGCGGCGATCTCGGTCCCGCTCGACTACGACCGCCCCTGGGGCAAGAAGATCAAGATCGCCGTCTCACGCAAGAAGGCGACCGACACGGCCCACTACCAGGGCGCGATCCTGTTCAACCCCGGCGGCCCCGGCGGCAGCGGCCTCAGCTACCCGGCGGTGATGCAGACCCGCCTGGGCGCCCCACTGGCCGCGCAGTACGACCTGATCGGCTTCGACCCCCGCGGCGTCGGCTCCAGCGAGCCCGCCCTCCGCTGTGACACCCACTTCTTCGACCCGGTGCGCCCGGACTACGTCCCGGCCAACTGGGCCGAGGAGGCGGCCTGGGTGAAGAAGATGCAGGCCTACTCCAAGGCCTGTGACGCCGCCTACGGCGATCTGCTCAAGCACATGACCACGGTCGACGCCGCCAAGGACATGGACCAGATCCGCAAGGCGCTCGGCCAGCGGCAGATCAGCTACGTCGGCTACTCCTACGGCACCTACCTCGGCGCCACGTACGCCACCCTGTTCCCGGACAAGGTGCGCCGCCTGGTCCTGGACAGCATCGTCAACCCCGAGCGTGTCTGGTACGGCGCCAACATCGACCAGAACCACGCGTTCGAGGCCCGCGCCAAGGCCTTCTTCGCCTGGATCGCCCAGTACGACGCGAACTACCACCTCGGCACGGCCGCGGCCGACGTCGAGAAGGCGTTCTACGCGGCCCGCGCCAAGCTGAAGGCCGCCCCCGCAGAGGGCAGGGTCGGCCCGTCCGAGTTCGACGACACCTACCTGGCGGGCGGCTACCTCAAGAGCCGCTGGCCGCTCCTCGCCAACGCGCTGTCGAGGTTCGTCACCGCCGGCGAGACCGCTCCCATCGTCCAGGCGTACGCCACCTACGGCGACAGCAGCGGCGACGACAACTCCTTCGCCGTCTACTCCGCCGTGGAGTGCAGCGACGCCCGCTGGCCCCGCGACTGGAGCACCTGGCACCGTGACTGGTGGGAGTCCTACCGGACCGCTCCCTTCCTGAGCTGGGGCAACGCCTGGTTCAACGCCCAGTGCCAGTCCTGGCCGGCCCGCGGGCACGACGACCTGCGCGTCAACGGCAAGTGGATCAAGAACGCCCTGTTCTTCCAGGACACCAAGGACGCGGCCACGCCGTACCAGGGCGGCGTGGAGATGCACAAGCGCTTCCCGGCCTCGCGCCTGGTGGTCATGGACGGCGGCGGCAACCACGGCCTCACCGGCCGGGGCAACGCCTGCATCGACACGATCTGGAAGGCCTACCTGACCGACGGCACGCTACCGGCGAGCCTGCCCGGTCCGGACGTCCACTGCGCGCCGTTCGCCGACCCGGTCCCGCCCGCGGCGAGCCTGCGTTCCACGCCCACGGCCGACGACGACTGGGTGCCCGGCGAGCGCTGAGCCCCGAGAGACACCTGGAAGGGTCCCCGGCCGCCACGGCCGGGGACCCTTTCCCGTACCGCGGCGCGAATCCGTCCGCCGGGCGACGTTCGAACCCGCCGGAGATCGGATACGTCAAAGAGGTATGCGGATGATGACGGCGACACTGGCGACCGGATCCCTGCTGCTGATCATGGGCTGCGGCAACGCTCCGAGCGCCACCACAACGAGCCCGAACCCCAGCCTTCCCGTGGCGTCGAGCGTCGGCTCGGCGAGCGGCACGGCCACCCCGGCGACCAGCCCCTCGCCCACGAGACCGAAGGGCCACACACTCAAGCCGCACAAGGTGCGATGGCTGAAGGCGACCCCCTCGGCCGACGGACGCAAGCTCAAGGTCGTCTGGTGGTCGGGCGTCGAGCCGTGCACCGTGCTCGACCGCGTGAAGGTCAAGGAGACCGCCAAGAGCGTGACCGTCACCCTGTACGAGGGGCAGGCACGCAACGCACGGGACGTCGCGTGCATAGACATCGCGATCCAGAAGACGACGACCGTGAAGCTCAAGGCGCCCCTCGGCAAGCGCAAGGTGATCGACGGCGCCCGCCACTGACTTCTTGGGGCCGTATTAGTTGCTTTACCAGGGCTTTTACCGGAACTCGCGATGAATGCCGCCCGTTTCCCAGGTATTCACCCGAGATCGGCCATCTTTCTTGCCCCCGGACCCACGGAATGCCTCAGGCCCGCGTAGGGTTGAGCCGGTTAGACTCAAGTCGCTTGACAAACAGCCGAGCGGGTTCCACCATTGAGTCATACAGACTCAACTTTGACTACAAGGACGTACTCATGGCACGTGCGGTAGGTATCGACCTGGGGACGACCAACTCCGTCGTCTCGATCCTCGAGGGCGGTGAGCCCACGGTCATCGCCAACGCGCAGGGCTCGCGGACCACGCCGTCCGTGGTCGCCTTCGCGAAGAACGGCGAGGTCCTCGTCGGCGAGGTGGCCAAGCGGCAGGCCGTCACCAACGTCGATCGGACCATCCGTTCCGTGAAGCGGGAGATGGGCTCCAACTGGAGCGTCGAGATCGACGGCAAGAAGTTCTCTCCCCAGCAGATCAGCGCCTTTGTACTGCAGAAGCTCAAGACGGACGCGGAGGCCTACCTCGGCGAGAAGATCACCGACGCGGTGATCACCGTCCCGGCGTACTTCAACGACTCGCAGCGCCAGGCCACCAAGGAGGCCGGCACCATCGCGGGCCTCAACGTGCTGCGCATCATCAACGAGCCCACCTCGGCCGCTCTGGCCTACGGGCTCGACAAGGACAAGGACCAGACCATCCTGGTCTTCGACCTCGGTGGCGGCACCTTCGACGTGTCGCTGCTGGACGTCGGCCAGGAGGACGGCCACGGCTTCGTCGAGGTCAAGGCCACCAGCGGCGACAACCACCTCGGTGGTGACGACTGGGACCAGCGCGTCGTCGACGAGCTGGTGACCCGCTTCAAGAACGCCCACGGTGTCGACCTGTCCAAGGACAAGATGGCGCTCCAGCGCCTGCGCGAGGCCGCCGAGAAGGCGAAGATCGAGCTGTCGGCCCAGACCGAGACCTCGGTCAACCTGCCCTACATCACCGCCTCCGCCGAGGGCCCGCTCCACCTCGAGGAGAAGCTGACCCGCTCCGAGTTCCAGCGCATCACCGCCGACCTGCTCGAGCGCTGCAAGGGCCCGTTCCACCAGGTCATCAAGGACGCCGGCATCAAGGTCGCCGACATCGCCCACGTGGTGCTCGTCGGCGGGTCCACCCGCATGCCGGCCGTCAGCGAGCTGGTGAAGGAGCTGACCGGCGGCAAGGAGCCCAACAAGGGCGTCAACCCGGACGAGGTCGTCGCCATCGGCGCCGCCCTGCAGGCCGGCGTCCTCAAGGGCGAGGTCAAGGACGTCCTGCTCCTCGACGTCACCCCGCTCAGCCTCGGCATCGAGACCAAGGGCGGCATCTTCACCAAGATCATTGAGCGCAACACCACGATCCCGACCAAGCGGTCGGAGGTCTTCACCACCGCTGAGGACAACCAGCCGTCGGTGCAGATCCAGGTCTTCCAGGGTGAGCGCGAGATCGCGGCCTACAACAAGAAGCTGGCCACCTTCGAGCTGACCGGCATCGCCCCGGCTCCGCGCGGCATCCCGCAGATCGAGGTCACCTTCGACATCGACGCGAACGGCATCGTCAACGTCGGCGCCAAGGACCTCGGCACCGGCAAGGAGCAGTCGATGACCATCACCGGCGGCTCCGCGCTGCCGAAGGACGACATCGAGCGCATGATGCGCGAGGCCGAGTCCTACGCCGAGGAGGACAAGCAGCGCCGCGACGACGCCGAGACGCGCAACAACGCCGACGCCCTCGCGTACCAGACCGAGAAGTTCCTGCGCGAGAACGACGAGAAGGTCCCGGCCGAGGTCAAGACCGAGGTCGAGGAGGCACTCTCCGAGCTCAAGAAGACGCTGGAGGGCACCGACTCGGCCGCCATCCGCGCCTCCGCCGAGAAGCTCGCGACCGTCAGCCAGAAGATGGGCTCGGCGATCTACGCCCAGTCGCAGGCCTCCGGAGACGCCCCGGCCGACGCCGCCGGTGGGCCCGGAGCCGGCGCCAAGTCCTCCGACGACGACGTCGTCGAGGCCGAGATCGTCGACGACGAGCCGAAGCGGGAGGGCGGTGCCGCGTGACGTCCCCGAACTCTGGGAGCGAGCACGAAGGCCTGGTCATCCGCGACAACCGGCGCATCGACCCCGAGACCGGGGAGGTGCGTGAGGGGGCGGGCAAGACGACCGACAAGTCGTCACCCGCCGCCCCGGCCGGGGCGCCCAGGCCGGACGACGGTCTGGCCGCCGACCTGACCGCGCAGCTCGCCGAGCGCACGGCCGACCTCCAGCGGCTCCAGGCCGAGTACTCCAACTACCGCAAGCGCGTCGAGCGCGACCGGGTCGTCGTCCGAGAGCAGGCGGTCGCCAACGTGCTGGCCGAGCTGCTCCCGGTGCTCGACGACATCGGCAGGGCGCGCGACCACGGCGAGCTCAACGGCGGGTTCGCCAAGGTGAGCGAGGCGCTCGAGACCGCGGTCGGCAAGCTGGGCCTCACGACCTTCGGCACCAAGGGCGACGCGTTCGACCCGACCGTGCACGAGGCCCTGATGCACAGCTACTCCTCCGAGGTCACCGAGCCCACCTGCGTCGAGATCCTCCAGCCCGGCTACCAGATCGGTGATCGGATCCTGCGCCCGGCGCGGGTCGCCGTCGCCGAGCCCGAGGGGCCGGCGGCCGGTTCCGAGCCGGGGGCGGGCGAGGCGGGGGAAGCCGCGGCCGACCCCGAGGACAATTGAGCGACTACCCCTTTGGCTCGCGAAGGAAGAGATAGATGAGCACCAAGGACTACCTGGAAAAGGACTATTACGCGGTCCTTGGTGTGTCGAAGACCGCCACCGCCGAAGAGATCAAGAAGGCGTACCGGAGACTGGCCAGGAAGTACCACCCGGACGCCAACCAGGGCAACACCGAGACCGAGGCCAAGTTCAAGCAGGTCTCGGAGGCCTATGACGTCCTGTCCGACACCAAGCGCCGCAAGGAGTACGACGAGGCGCGCGCGCTGTTCGGCTCTGGTCTCGGTGGGTACGCGGGGGGCGGCGCCCCCCGCGGCGGCGGTGGCGGTTTCCCGTTCGAGTTCGGCGACCTCTTCGGAGGCACGGCGCAGGGCGGAGGCACGGGCGAGCGCATCGGCGACCTGTTCGGCGGCCTGTTCAACCGTGGCGGGCGTCCCAGCTCCACCACCACGACCACCCGCCCGCGCCGCGGGCAGGACATCGAGTCCGAGGTCACCCTGTCCTTCACCGAGGCCGTCGACGGCACCACGGTGGCGCTCCGGCTGACCAGTTCCTCGGCCTGCGCCGCCTGTCACGGCACGGGAGCCAAGGCCGGCACGACCCCGAGGGTCTGCCCGACCTGTGAGGGCACCGGAGCGGCCAGCCGCAACCTCGGCAACTTCGCCTTCTCCGAGCCGTGTCGCGACTGCAAGGGCCGGGGACTGCTCGTCGACGATCCCTGCCCGGTGTGCGAGGGCAGCGGACGCGGCAAGAGCACCCGCACGCTCCAGGCGCGCATCCCCGCCGGGGTCGCCGACGGCCAGCGCATCCGGCTCAAGGCCAAGGGCGCGCCCGGAGAGAACGGCGGCCCCGCCGGCGACCTGTACGTCCAGATCCATGTGAAACCGCACACGATTTTCGGTCGCTCGGGTGACAACCTGACCATCACGGTGCCGGTCACCTTCACGGAGGCGGCTCTCGGCGCCGAGATCAGGGTGCCGATCCTGCAGGGCCTGCCGGTCACCCTCCGGATCCCCGAGGGCACGCCCAACGGCCGCACATTCCGCGTGCGGGGCCGGGGTGTCACCCGCAAGGACGGCACCAAGGGTGATCTGCTCGTCACCGTGGAGGTCGCGGTGCCCCAGCACCTCGACGACAAGGAACGATCCGCCCTGGAGGAGTTCCGGTCGGTCTCCGACTCGGCAGACCCCCGGGCCGACCTGCTCAAACAGGCCAGTAGCGAGTAGCCCGAAGGGAGGCGACGCCGATGGACGCCAACTACTTCGACCTGTCCGACGACACTCCCGTGTACGTCATCTCGGTCGCCGCCCAGCTCTCCGGGCTGCACCCGCAGACACTCCGGCAGTACGACCGCCTCGGCCTGGTGAGCCCGGGCCGTACGGCCGGCCGTGGCCGGCTCTACTCCACACGCGACATAGTCATGCTGCGCGAGGTCCAGCGGCTTTCCCAGGAGGAGGGCATCAACCTGGCGGGCATCAAGCGCATCCTCGCCCTCGAGACCGAGAACCTCCGCATGCGCGAGGAGATCAGCCGTCTCAGGGGCGAGATGACGATGATCCGAGCACTGATCCAGTACCAGCTTCCCCCCGCGTGAGGGCATCCACGCCGAGCCCCCGGGCGCGTCCCGCGCCGGGGTCTGCGGCGCACATATAGCGAAGCGGCGCGGCACCGCCGGCCCGGGGAGCGCCTGGCCGGCCGCCATGCGAGAAAGGCGAGCAACCGTGGACTACAAGCTGACGCGAAAGAGCCAGGACGCCCTGTCGGGAGCCGTGCGGCGCGCAGCCGCCGAGGGCCACCCCGAGGTCGCCCCGGCCCACCTGTTCACCAGCCTCCTCGCCCAGAACGACGGCACCGCCGTGCACCTGCTGGAGGCCGTCGGCGCCGACTGGAAGGGCCTGCGCACCGAGGCCGAGCAGCAGCTCGAACAGCTGCCGAAGGCCCAGGGCTCGACGGTCAGCGCGCCGTCCACCTCCCGCCAGCTGCTGGTCGCGCTCAACACCGCCGCCGCCCGTGCCAAGCAGCTGGAGGACGAGTACGTCTCCACCGAGCACCTGCTGGTCGGCCTCGCCACCGACGGCGGCCAGATCGCCCAGCTGCTCAAGGCGCAGGGCGCCACTCCCAGCGCCCTTCTGGACGCCTTCGAGAAGGTGCGCGGCCATGCCAGGGTCACCAGCGAGAGCCCGGAGGACACCTACCGCGCGCTGGAGAAGTACGGCGTCGACCTCACCGAGCAGGCGCGGGCCGGCAGGCTCGACCCGGTCATCGGCCGCGACAACGAGATCCGCCGCGTGATCCAGGTGCTGAGCCGCCGGACCAAGAACAACCCGGTGCTCATCGGCGAGCCGGGCGTCGGCAAGACCGCCGTGGTCGACGGTCTCGCCCAGCGCATCGTCGCGGGCGACGTCCCCGAGAGCCTGCGCGGCAAGCGCCTGGTCTCGCTCGACCTCGGCGCGATGGTCGCGGGCGCCAAGTTCCGCGGCGAGTTCGAGGAGCGGCTCAAGGCCGTGCTGAACGAGATCAAGGAGAGCGACGGCCAGGTCGTCACCTTCATCGACGAGCTGCACACGATGGTCGGCGCGGGCGCCGCCGAGGGCGCGATGGACGCCGGCAACATGCTCAAGCCCATGCTGGCCAGGGGCGAGCTGCGCATGATCGGCGCGACCACCCTCGACGAGTACCGCGAGCGCATCGAGAAGGACCCCGCGCTGGAGCGGCGCTTCCAGCAGATCTACGTGGGCGAGCCGACGGTCGAGGACACCATCGCGATCCTGCGCGGCCTCAAGGGGCGCTACGAGGCCCACCACAAGGTGCAGATCTCCGACAGCGCCCTGGTGGCCGCCGCCACCCTCTCCGACCGCTACATCACCGCGCGCTTCCTGCCCGACAAGGCGATCGACCTCGTCGACGAGGCCGCCAGCCGCCTCCGCATGGAGATCGACTCGCGTCCCGTGGAGATCGACGAGCTCCAGCGGGCCGTCGACCGGCTCAAGATGGAGGAGCTCGCCCTCACCAAGGAGACCGACGAGGCCAGCGTCCAGCGCCTGGAGAAGCTCCACAAGGAGCTCGGCGACCGCCAGGAGGACCTCGACGCCCTCGTGGTCCGCTGGCAGAAGGAGAAGGCCGGGCTCAACCGGGTGGGCGAGCTGAAGAAGCAGCTCGACGAGGCCCGGTCGGCGGCCGAGCGCTCCCAGCGCGACGGCGACTTCGAGGCGGCCTCCCGCCTGATGTACGGCGACGTTCCCCGCCTGGAGAAGGAGCTGGAGGAGGCGAGCGCCCAGGCCCAGCCCGAGGACCCCATGGTCAAGGAGGAGGTCGGCGCCGACGACATCGCCCAGGTGATCTCCGCGTGGACCGGCATCCCCGCAGGGCGCCTGCTTGAGGGCGAGACCGCCAAGCTGCTCCGCATGGAGGAGGAGCTGGGCCGCAGGCTCGTCGGCCAGCGCGAGGCCGTGCAGGCCGTCTCGGACGCCGTGCGGCGCGCGCGGGCGGGTGTGGCCGACCCCGACCGGCCGACCGGCTCGTTCCTGTTCCTCGGCCCCACGGGCGTCGGCAAGACCGAGCTGGCCAAGGCCCTCGCGGAGTTCCTGTTCGACGACGAGCGCGCCATGACGCGCATCGACATGAGCGAGTACGGCGAGAAGCACAGCGTGGCCCGCCTGGTCGGCGCCCCGCCCGGATACGTCGGCTACGAGGAGGGCGGCCAGCTCACCGAGGCGGTGCGGCGCCGGGCGTACACCGTGGTGCTCCTGGACGAGATCGAGAAGGCCCACCCCGAGGTGTTCGACATCCTGCTCCAGGTGCTCGACGACGGGCGGCTCACCGACGGGCAGGGCCGCACGGTCGACTTCCGCAACACGATCCTGATCCTCACCTCCAACATCGGCTCGCAGTACCTCGTCGATCCCATGCTCGACACTCCGGTCAAGCGCGACAAGGTACTGCAGGCGGTCAGGAGCTCGTTCAAGCCGGAGTTCCTGAACCGGCTCGACGACGTGATCCTCTTTGACGCGCTGGGCTCTGAGGAGCTGTCCCACATCGTCGAGCTGCAGGTGGCGAGGCTGGCGCGGCGGCTGTCCGACCGGCGGCTCACGCTGACCGTGACGCCCGCGGCGCGCGACTGGCTGGCGCTCACCGGCTACGACCCAATGTACGGCGCGCGGCCGCTCCGCCGGCTGGTGCAGTCGGCGATCGGCGACAAGCTCGCCAAGAGCCTGCTGGCGGGCGAGGTGCACGACGGAGACGAGGTCACCGTCGATCTGGACGACGCCGGGGACACCTTGACCGTGCGCGCCTCTCGGTAAGGAATTCACCAGCATTGGGTTAACGACCCGCCGACGGAGAGGCTCCCTGACTACTTTCAGTGCTCGTCAAAGCACTGGAAGCAGTCAGGGAGTCTTCATGCGTACGTCACTCAGTTTCCGGGGAGTCCTCGCGGTGGCCGCGGTCACGGCGGGCGCGAGCTGGCTAGGGATGGGCAGCGCGCTCGCCGCGACGCCCGCCGACAGCCGCCCGCTCACCTCGTCGTCGAAGGCGGACATCTCGCCGAACACGGTCAACGGGCTCAGGCTGCCGTCGCTGCACGTGGCCGGCCACGGCGGCTACGGCGACGGCGGCGACCTGCTCCTCGGCTTCGAGCAGATCGGGCAGTCGTCCGGCATGCCCACCCGCACGACCACGGTGGTCGGCCTGACCGATCTCCCCGCGATCGTGCGGAGCACCGGCCTCACCCGCGCCACGAGGGGGCAGTACCTCTACGACCTGACCCGCGGCAGGGACCTCTCGCATGTGCTCCGTGGCGAGGACCCGCCCGTGCCGGGCGACTCCGGCGAGCTGGACACGCCCGGGGTCATCCCCGCGCCGGCCCAGGACCCCACGCCGGCGATCGCCGTGCTCCCCATCGAGCCCCAGACCCCGGCCATCGTCGACCCGGCCATCGTGGACCCGGGCCTCGTGGCGCCGGGCAACGACGAGGGCACCGTCATCACCGCCGAGGTCCCCTCGCTCGGCACGTCACTCAGGGACCTCCGAGTCCGCTGACGAGCCCGCCCCAGGGGCGGCCACCAGCGCCGTACGGGCCGTGGCACTTGGGGGTCACGGCCCGTGCGGCCCCCTCACGTGGGGGCGCGGCCCAGCACCAGACGGCCCAGCACCAGACCTCTCAGCGCCAGAGGTCTCAGCAGGAGACGTCGAGGAGCGCGTCGATGTCGTCCTCCGGGAGACCGAGGTCGACCCGGATGCGGTAGCGCGTGCGCAGCAGCGCCTCACGCGTGCCGCCGCCCGTGCCGTCGCCCGCGAGGACGCCCTCGGTGGCCCACTCGTGCGCCCCGTTGAGGTCGCCGTAGGCCAGCAGGGTCTCGGCGACGTGCAGGGCGGTGCTGGGATCGACCCGCCCGTCCGCCTTGATCGAGTCGACCAGCTCCTGGGCCTCGGCTGGACGGTCGAGCTCGAACAGGGTGTCGGCGATGCCGGCCCGGGGATCCACGCTCACCTCACCCCCGTCGTCCAGCGCCCGCTGGAAGCATTCGAGAGCCCTCGCCGGCTGGCCCGCCTGCCGCCACTCCTCGGCGGCCAGCACCAGGATCGCGGCACGGGACACCTCGCCGGACGCGTAGCCGCGCGCCAGATCGTCGAGCCTCCCGGCGAGAGCCCCGTGATCGTCGTGCAGGAGCGCCTGTTCGAGCAGCCGATCAAGCTGCCCACGCGTCACATGTGCCACAAGACGAGATTACCGAGCGCCGCTCAACTATGCGCGGACAACAGCAGGCATTGCTCCGGTACTGATTCGCACATGATTGACTACTCTCCGCGTGTCGACCGAGACGAGTGGGCATATTAGTTGCGCCTGGAAGGCCACAAACGCCGTTCGAGGAGCTGCGATGGACATGTCCTGGCAGACGACCTTCGCCCTCGCCTGCGCCGCCGTGTTCGCCGCGATCGTCCCGGGAACCCTCGGATATACCAGCGCCCGGCTCGAAACCGCCGCCCAGCAGCGCCACGAGATGGTCCGGTTACACGCGGAGCTCCAGGCGGCCCGGCAGGTCGTCCAGCAGGTGTCCACGCCGTGCAAGCCGCAGGCCAGTGGCCGCTCCGGCGACACGCCGGCCACCGGCCCCTCCGGCGACCAGCCGGCCCTCGCCCCGGCTCACCCGCAGGCGAAGTCGGACAAACCCGCGGACGTGACGGCTCCGGACACGGAGCTCGATCCGGCGTGGGATCAGGAGTAGCGCGGGCGTCAGGGACATTCGCGGAGGACCTCGCGCAGCCGTACGGCGAACGCCTTCGGATGGGTCGTGGGCCCGTTGTGCCCGCCGGGGAACTCCGCCACGCCGGTTCCGAGGATGCGTGCCAGCTCCTGGACGCACTGGAAGTGGAAGAACTCCCGCGAGGACGTGAGCCCCGCCGCGGGCACGACGCGGACCTGTGAGTCCTTCAGCCCGGCGACGTCCGCGACGTCCACCTCGCAGCGGCGCACCGCGGGGATGTCGTACGAGAAGAAGAACTTCATGTTGGCGATGCGCTCCTTGGAGAGCGGCGGAGGCAGCTCGACATCGGGCTCCCTTCCTTCGGAGCCGGAGCCGGTGATCTCCGCCAGCTTCTTGAAGGCGGCGCCCCAGCCCTCGCCGCGGTAGGTCTCCTCAAGCTCGTCCAGGACGCGCTCCGTACCGGCCCGCGCGGGTTCGGGCAGGAGCCGGACCGCGGGAGGCTCGTGGGTGACCAGCGTGCCGATCTGGTGCGGGTGCCGTGCGGCGAGCGAGAGCCCGACGAGGCCGCCGAAGCTGGAGCCGAAGACGATCGCGGGCTCGGCGGTCAGCGCGGCCAGCAGGCGATGGACGTCGTCGGCGTGCGTCTCCATCGTCAACGGGCTCGCCGGATCGTCGGGCGTGCTCCGTGACAGCCCCCGGCGGTCGTAGGTCACCACCGTGTGGTCGGCGGCGAGCCGCGTGACCAGACCGCCCGTACGCCCGGCGTCGCCCTCCCCGCCCTGCGACACCAGCAGGAGCGGCCCGGTCCCCCGCACCTCGTAGTAGATATGGGCACCGGGCACGGCCAGCATGTCGCTCTTCATGACGCTCATCGGTTTCCTCCCCTGCGGGGAATACCCACCGTCAGCCGATCCTGCCCTCCCGCCACTGGTCGAGCGCCGCCGTCACCCGCGCGACCTCACCGGGGAACGCCCGCCCCTTCGCGAGCATCCACAACGCGCCCTGCAACCGCCGCGCCCGGAGGAACAGCCGAAGCCCCGGGTCGTCCGGGTCCGCGCCGTACGCCCGGAGTGCCTCCGGCCCGTCGAGCAGTCCCGTCTTCGCCAGGCACGCGAGGTCCCAGCCGACGGGGCCCGAACAGGTCTCCTCGAAGTCGATCCAGAGCGGTCCGCGAGCGGTGGCGAGGAGGTTCCCCGGGTGGGCGTCACCGTGGAGGGCCTGCGCGGGACCGGGCGCGCCCCGCAGTTCGGCGCCGAGCCGATCGCGGTCGTCGCGCAGCCCGGCGAGCGTCCCGGCGTCGGCGCCGGGCAGCGTGCCCAGGCGGTCGAGCAGGCAGGCCGTCTCATCCAGCGCCGGGCCGAGATAAGGCAGTTCACCGGGATACTCGCGAAGGACCTCGTGCAGTTCCGCCAGTGCCCGGCCCACGTCCGCGGGCTTGTATCGCCGGTCGGCGTCGTGCTCGGCGTAGGTCCAGAAGGACACCGCGTAGCCGTCGTGCTCGAAGGGCCCCGGCGGCAGCAGGTCGCTCACCGGGACGACCGGCACCCCGCGCTCGTACAGGAAGGAGACGACGGACACCTCGCGCGCCAGCGCCTCCGCGGGGCGGGGACGGCCGAGCTCCGTGACCGTGGGGACGCGCGCCACGATCGGCGCCGGACGTAGGTGGACCCGGATGCTGAACGAGTCCTTCAGGACCACCGGGTCGGTGACGCGCACCCCGTGGCGCGCGGCGACCGACACGGCGGCGGCAACGGCGACGGCGGAACTCACGCGAACATTGTGGCCTACCGGGCGCGATGTAGCCGGTCAGGCGGGACGGCCGGGTCGATGTGGGAGGCGGCGGACGCCTGGGGGTCCGCGGAGCTCTCCGAATGGTTTTCGGAGGTGAAGTGACCCTTGAGGCCCGACTGCGTGCGGCGGAGCTGGCTCGAGAGGTACTCGCGGATCAGCCGCTTGGCCTCGTCGACGAGAGGCGGCCATCCCATGGGGTCGCGGCGGAACGCCAGCGCGAGCACCGCGCCACCCGCCTCGACCGCCACGGTGAGGCTCAGGTCGAGCTCCTCGCTGTCGGCCATGCCGAACTCCTCGAGGATCAGGCCGCGCAGCCGCCCGGCGATGACGGTGTTGTTCTCCAAGACCGAGTCCAGCAGGTTGAGGTCGACGGCGTCGCCGAAGCGCAGCGAGCGGAAGCCTGGAACGGTCCTATGCATGTCGACGTACTCGCCGATGATGGCGTCGACGGCGTGCCACCAGCCGGGGTAGTCCTCGGTCATGAAGCGCGTGCCGACGCGGGCGATGAACAGGTCCACGTTGCGCTGGGTGAGCGCCTGGGTGATCGCCCGTTTGTCGGGGAAGAATTGGTACACGGAGCCGATCGCGACGTCGGCCCGCTCGGCTATGCGTGTGGTCGAGAGGGCCTCGTAGCCGATCTCGTCGAGCAACTCGGCGCACGCGTCGAGCATGCGCTCGACGCGCCGCGCACTGCGGCGCTGGGAGGGTTTGCGGCGCAACGGGGCCTGTTCGTCGTCGCAGTGGTGAGTGGGTGAGCCGGACACAGAGTTCATCTTGCCTCTTCCAGGTCCAGCGGTCAGTCCTTACCGGCCAGTCGTCCTATATCGGAAGCCGCAATTCTGGCGAATCCCCGCATCAACCCGGGGGACAGGCGTGACAGCGCGTACCCGATCCTGCCCTCCGCGTTCACCGGGACGACGGCCGTGTTGTGGTGGACGGCGCGCAGGATGTGCGCGGCGACCCGCTCCGGCGGGTACCCGCGCCGCTGGAGCGCCCGCTCGCTCAGCGACCGGTCTCCCCCTCGGTACGTCGCGTTGCTCGCGATCGCGGTGGAGATGAACCCCGGGCAGATCACGCTCACGCCGACGCCCTTGCCCGCCAGCTCGGCGCGCAGGCAGTCGCTGAGCATCTTCACGGCCGCCTTGGACGTCGAGTACGCGGGCAGCAGCCGCGACGGCGCGAAGGCGGCGAGCGAGGCGACGTTGACGATGTGCCCGCCCTCGCCGCGCTCGACCATCTGCCGCCCGAACAGGCGGCATCCGTGGATGACGCCCCAGAGGTTGACGTCGATGGTCCGCTCCCAGTCGGCGAGCTCGTGGTCCAGGAAGGGGCCGGTGACGGCGATGCCCGCGTTGTTGACCACGATGTCCGGGGTGCCGTGCCCGTCCCGCACGGCCTCGGCGAACCGTTCCATCTCCTCCGCGCGGGAGACGTCGACCTGATAGGCGTGGGCGGTTCCGTAGAGGCGTCCGATCTCGCCGGCCGTATGGCGGGCGGCGTCGAGGTCGAGGTCCGCGCAGATCACCTCGGCTCCCTTGGCCGCGAAGGCCCTGGCCGTGGCCCTGCCGATGCCGCTTCCCGCTCCGGTGACGACCACGAGCTTCTGGTCGTACGGTTTGCGCCCCCCGGTGACCCGCGCGCGCCGGAGCTCGCGCGAGGGCTCCGTGCCGTACTCGATGTGGCGGGCGAACTCGGCGATCATGCGGGCCACCGTCCCGGGACTGCTGCGCTGCGCCCAGTGCCCCGCGGGGATCGTACGGTGCCACATGCTGGGCACCCAGCGGTGCAGGGACGCCAGCAGGCGCGGTGAGACGAACACGTCCTTCTCGGCCTCGATGAGCTGCAGCGGGACCTCGACGTACGGCTCGGCCACGGCGTCACGTTCCGCGAACATGTTCGCCCGGTAGAGGTTGATCCCGTTCATCCCGTCCTGGACGAGCGTGTCGGCCGGGTGACCGTCGCGCGGCACGATGCCTTCCGACAGCCGCATGACGCGGGCGAGCGTCCGGGGCATCACCGTGCGCCAGGCCAGCTCGGGCGCCCACGGCGCCTGGAACGCCGCCATGTACCAGGACCTGAGCGCCTGCCCCGCGACCTCCCGCGTGCCCGCGTTCCTCATGAAGTCGGACCACTGGTCGAGGCCGGGACCGCCGAGGGACGTGAACGAGGCGAACCGCTGGGGGAACCGCCGCGCGGCCTCCCATCCCTGGATGGACCCCCAGTCGTGGCCCGCCAGGTGCACGGTGTCCTTGCCGATCGCGTCGAGCACGCGCGCGAGGTCGTCCACCAGGCGGCCGAGGGCGTAGTCGCGGCCGTCGCGCGGAGCCGAGGAGAGACCCGCTCCTCTCACGTCGTACCGGACGACGTGGAAGTCCGGCTCCAGCAGGCCTGCCACCTCGTCCCACACCCGGTGGGTGTCGGGGTAGCCGTGGACGAGCAACAGCGTGGGCTTCGCCGGGTCACCCTGCTCGTAGAGCGCCAGCCGTACGTCGCCCGCCTCGATGAACCGCATACGCCCCACTCCACACCCTGGAAAGCTATTGGACAATACGTCCAAACGTAGATTCAGGGGCGAGCGCGCCTCAGGCCTTCGAGCCCAGCCCCGCGCAGCTGCGCAGGGCCTTCCAGCTCGTCACGGCCTGCTGCTTGGCGGCGCCGGTCACAGGGACCGGGATGCCCCCGCTGATGCGCGCCGGAGTCCACTGGTCCTTGAGCACCTTCCTGCCGTTGATCGTCAACGTCAGCACGCCGGTCGCGCCGGTCTCGGGGCCGGAGTTGTAGAAGACGAAGTTGCCCATCCCGTAGTTGACGTAACGCCCCTGGAGGTACCCGCTGCCGAGCAGGATGTGGGCGTGACCGCCGACGATCACGTCGGCGCCCGCCGCGATCAGCTTGGGCGCGAGCGCGACCTGCGCGGGGTTCGGGCACTTCTGCAGCTCGGTACCCCAGTGGAGGTGGACGATCACGGTGTCGGAGGTTCTGCGCGCCTGCTTGACGGCCTGGATGAGCCGCGGCTCGTTCTTGGCGGAGGCGAGGCCTCCCTGGGTGTTGGTGGCCGTCCACGCCTGGATGAACTCGGAGTCCAGCACCTGGGTGGCGCCGATGATGGCGACCCGGTTGCCGTTGACGGTCCTGCGGAACGGCTTGTACGCCTCCGCGGCGTTCTTACCGATGCCGACGATCGGGAACTTCGACGCGCGGATCGCCGCGAGGGAGTCGCGCAGCCCGCTCTGCATGTAGTCCATGCCGTGGTTGTTGGCCATGGAGGCGACGTCGACCCCGGCCGCCTTGAGCGCGGTCAGCGCGGCAGGCGGCGCGCGGAAGGTGAACTGCTTGCCCGGTGCCGGAGTGCCGCCCGTGGTGATGGCGGTCTCCAGGTTGACCATGGCCAGGTCGGACCGCCGCAACACCGAGGAGATCGGGCCGAGGGCGGTGCGCGGGGCGGCGAGGCGGTTCCTGAGCAGGCCCTCGAAGTGCACGTCGCCGCCGAAGGAGATGGTGAACGGCTTGCGCTGCGGCTTGTCCTTGGCCCCCGCCGACGCGGACGCGGTCGAACCGGTCTCCTTGGCCCCGGGACCGGCGGACTCCGCGGCGGAGCAGGCGGCGGCCGGCACGGCGGCGAACGAGGCCGCCAGGGCGGCGGCGACCAGACGCCGGGCGCGTGCTCGGGCGAGGGGGATCTTCGACGGGCCGGGCAGGGCGGATGTGACGGGGTGACTTCTCATCGCTCCAAGAGCATGCCATCTTCCGCCCGTAGATGGACACCGCCACCCCAGAGCGATCGACATTCGCCAAACTGGGAGGATTCCTTTACTTGAATGATTCAGGTTTACCGCCTAAGGTGCAGGTCGTGGGTGATGTCGAACGACTTCGTGACGCCGGGCTACGGGTGACCGCGGCCCGAGTCGCGATCATGCACACCGTTCGAGAGGGTGACCACCTCGATGTGGAAGCCATCCATCGCGGTGTGCGCGACCGAGTCGGCCAGGTTTCCCTGCAGGCCATCTACGACGGGCTGCACGCTTTGCACCGAGCCGGGCTCCTTCACAAGATCGAGCCCATGGGCAGTCCGGCCCGCTACGAGGCACGGGTGGGCGACAACCACCATCACCTCGTCTGCCGCCGGTGCGGCACGGTGACCGACGTCGACTGCGCGACCGGGGAGGCTCCCTGCCTCGATCCCGTGGACGCCGCCGGCTTCCTCGTCGAAGAGGCCGACGTGATCTATTGGGGCACCTGCCCCGACTGCCGATCTCCGAGCGGTTGACCCCCTCACCCCAGCACTTCAACGGAGTTCAGGGCGCAAGCCGTACTCCATCAACGACGATCCGGAGGACCGCGCGATGACCGACCGGCCCATCACCACCACGGACGCGGGCATTCCCGCGCCGAGCGACGAGTTCTCGCTTTCCGTTGGACCCAACGGCCCCCTGCTGCTGCAGGACCACTACGTCATTCAGAAGATGGCCCAGTTCAACCGTGAACGGGTTCCCGAGCGTGTAGTGCATGCCAAGGGCGGCGGCGCCCACGGCGTGCTGCAGATCACCGAGGACATCAGCCAGTACACCAAGGCCAACCTGTTCCAGAAGGGCAAGGAGACCGACCTCTTCATCCGGTTCTCCTCGGTAGCGGGCGAGCTCGGCAGCCCCGACACCCAGCGCGACCCCCGCGGTTTCGCGATCAAGTTCTACACCGACGAGGGCAACTACGACATCGTCGGCAACAACACGCCGATCTTCTTCATCCGCGACCCCTCGAAGTTCTCGGACTTCATCCACAGCCAGAAGCGGCGCGCGGACACCAACCTGCGCGACCACAACATGCAGTGGGACTTCTGGACGCTGTCGCCCGAGTCGGCGCACCAGGTCACGTTCCTCATGACCGACCGCGGCACGCCGACCAGCTGGCGGCACATGCACGGCTTCGGCTCGCACACCTTCCTCTGGTACAACGCCGGCGGCGAGAAGTTCTGGGTGAAGTACCACTTCAAGACCGACCAGGGCGTGGAGAACTTCACCGACGCCGAGGCCGGCGCCGTGATCGCGCAGGACGCCGACCACCACATCCGCGACCTGCACACCGCGATCAGGAACGGCGACCACCCGTCCTGGACCGTCAACGTGCAGATCATGCCGTTCGAAGAGGCGGCGGACTACCGCTTCAACCCCTTCGACCTGACCAAGGTGTGGCCGCACGGCGACTACCCCGAGATCACGATCGGCAAGTTCACCCTCAACCGCAACCCGGAGAACTACTTCGCCGAGGTGGAGCAGGCCGCGTTCGAGCCGGCCAACCTCGTGCCGGGCATCGGCGCGTCCCCGGACAAGATGCTCCAGGGCCGCCTGTTCTCCTACCCCGACACCCACCGCTACCGCATCGGGGCGAACTACCTCCAGCTCCCGATCAACCAGCCCAAGTCGCCCGTCCACAGCTACAACAAGGACGGCGCGATGCGCTACAGCAACCCCGGCGACCCGGTGTACGCGCCCAACTCCGTGGGCGGCCCCGCGGCCGACCCGGCGTTCTTCGCGGGCGAGAACTACCAGGTGGCGGGCGAGATCATCCGTAGCGCCTACCAGAAGCACGCGGAGGACGACGACTTCGTCCAGCCGCGCGCCCTGTGGGAGAACGTCCTGTCCGACGTCGACCGCGCCCACCTGGTGAGCAACATCGTCGGCCACGCCTCCTCCCCGGAGGTCACCGGCGACATGAAGAAGCGCGTCGTCGAGTACTGGACCAACGTCCACAAGGACCTCGGCGACAGCGTCGCCAACGGCCTGGGCGTTCTCTGACCGGTCAGTCGAGCGGCGGGGGGGCCGGGGGGACCCCGCCCCGCCGGGCGGTGGGCC